>NZ_JBTIXF010000020.1:0-98723 GCF_055793945.1 Plantactinospora sp. A48
TAGGGATATTCCGCCCCCCCCCAACGGGTTCATCCCTGCCCCGGTCACCCCCCTGGCGGTGTTCCTCCGGGCGGCTGGCCCCCCCGCCCCCCCCCGGGGCACGTTCAGACCGCCGGGGCACATTCAGACCGCCGGGGCACGTTCAGACCGCCGGGGCACGTTCAGGCCGTCGGGGTCACCGCCGGCTGACCCGGGTCGGCGGGGTCACCGGCTGACCCGGATCAGTTCCCAGCCACCCTTCGGTACGCCGGGCGTCGGGTCGGTCCGCAGGTTCATCGGGTTCGCCATCCCGATGTAGAGCGTGGATCCGTCCACGACCATGGTGCGGACGCCCTGGTTGAGCGGGTTGCCGAAGCCTCCGGTGTCGACCGCGCGGGCGGGTCGGCCCGGCGCGTCGAACGACCAGAGGTCGGAGCCGAAGGTCGGCGGCAGGGTCGTCGATCCCGGCACGGGTGCCGGCATCTCACCCTCCAGCGAGATGTAGGCGAAGTCCATCGTGCCGATGTAGAGCCGACCGCCGGCCACCGCCATCTTCCAGGCGTAGAGGTTGAACGGGTCGCCGAACCCGGAACCGCCGTAGACCGGGCTCACCCCGGTGGGTGCCGGCGCCCAGGCCCCGACCCCGTTGTTCGCGGCCGGGTCGAAGGCCGGCAGCGTCGACTCGCCGTAGAGCGTTTCGACCCGTTCGTGCGGGCCGCCGAAGTCCCGGCCCCGGAAGACCGCGAACGCCCGCTGGGTGTTCTGCACGGTGGCCTGGAGCTGGGCCTGGCTGTGCGGCGGGTACACCGACAGGTGCAGGGCGGTCGCCTGCAACGGCACGTGCATGGTGCCCCAGTAGAGCTGGCCACCGTAGGAGGCGAGACCACCCAGGGCGTACGCCCGGCGGACCACCGGATCCGGCTCGTACTCGGCGGCCGACCAGACCTGCGTCCAGTTCCCGGCGTCCTCCGGGTTCAGTCCGGGCGCGCCGCTGGCCAACGGCGGGCTCATCCAGATGCTCGCCAGGTCGCTGGTGTCGCTGGTGTCGGCGACGCCGGGACGCCGCGCCGCCGCGCCATCGGAGTGCTGTGCGGCCGCGCCATCGAGGTGCCGCGTCGCCGCGCCTTCGAGGTGCTGTGCCAGCGTGCCGTCGAGGTGCTGCGGTGCCGCGCCCTCGACGACCGCCTTCGGCCAGGTCGAGACGTAGAGCCGGCCCTGGTGTTCGGTGAGGTCGGCGACCTGGGTGGGCAGCTCGGCGACCTCGGTGAAGGCGAACGGGTTGGTGCGGTCGCCGGTCCAGCGCAGCACCCTGCCCCCCTCGCCACCGTTGGTGCCCAACCCCACACCGGCGTAGAGCACACCGCCGGCCACCACCCAGTGCCGGATGTTCTCGTACGCGGAGAGGTTGGTCGAGCCGAGGTACCGACCGGTGACGGTGTCGAAGGCGAACATGTTCACCCCGCCGATCACGCTCGGCCCGCCGAACAGCACGACCCCCCGGTATGTGCCGGCACTGCGCAGCCCCGCGGTCGTGTTCAGCAGTTCCGCGTCGGCCGGGGAGGCGGAGGTGATGTCGGCGGTGCGCTCGGTGAGCTGTTCGGTGGCGAGGTCGTAGGTGAAGACCTCGGGGGTACGAAAGTCGCCGAGGGTCGCCGGCCAGGACGGGTCACGCCGGGCCGCCTGGCTGTTGCCGAACTCGCAGGCGTAGTCGTCGTTCAGGATCGGTTCCCGGACGTTGTAGCCCTCGGGCTTCAGGCACAGCACGTTCGCCCCGGTGCCGAACCAGAGCCGGCGGCCGGCCTGGGCGAGCCCCCAGACGTACGACTGGTTGACCTTCGGCTGGCCCACCGCGCAGGGCGGGCCGGGCGGGTAGTCGACGCCGATCCCGGCGAAGCACTCGTCGGGGGCGGCCTTGGCGAGCAGGCGGACCGACTCGGGCCGGACATCGGCGCTGGCCGGAGTGGCGAAGATGGGTAGCAGACCCAGTACGACAAGCACAGGCAGTAGTCGCCCGGGTAGGTGGAGCCGACGTATCACGGTGGTCCTTTCCGCGAGCACCGGTCGGGGCGGCCACGGCCCACGCGGGAGCACTCCTGACCGCTCCCCGACCAGGGGATGGGTGATCGACGCCGCTCCCGGGAACGCCAGATCGGCCCAACCATTGACATCTATCTTGGCCAACAGAAAGGCTGCCGGAAAGAATCGTTCCGATTCATGACGCAGGACGGATTGACAATGCGTGATGACTGGCGCATCGCCGGAAACAGCGCGAGGTGAGGCTAACACGCACCTCAATGTCAAGTTCCATTCAGATTATATTAAACATTCGTGAACACGCCGGCCGTCCGGGCAACCGGAGACGCGATCGGCGGAATGCGTGGCGAAGCTACCCGACCGGGCACAACAATCGATTTGACGATGGACTGGACGGTTCGCCGGTGCCGCACATACCCCGGCAAAGGCGGCCATTGGCCGGAGGCAGACAGAAGCCCTCCCAGCCATACGATTGGGTCGAAATCCGACCTCCGACGACGGCCCCACAGACTGACGATGGAGCCTCTCGACCAGCCGGAATTCCTTGACGCGACGGTCTCGCGACACCGGGGTCCCGACCGAGCGGCCCGAGCCACACCGACCGAGGACCGCGCGGGTCAACCACACGCGACACTTCCGGGCTCTCGTCGAATTGTACGCTTATTTATTTTCCATAAACCCGGCATATGAGTTTGCCGACAGTTAACACGGAATTCTCAGTTGGGGCATCCGCAGCGGAGGACGGCGGCCAGAAAGCTGGTCGCACTCCCCGGCCACTCACCCCCGCGCCCCCAACCGTCACCCGGCAAGGCCGGCGAGACCGGCGAGACCGGCGAGACGCCGTCGGCACCTCGAACCGCGTCGAGATCCGCGCGAACCGCACTGAGCAGTGCGACGGCATGGCAAATTCGGTTGCCTTTCGGATGTTAACCATAGACGTTCGTCGTATGGATGACACGACACTCGCCAACCGCACCGCCTGGGACAGGGCGTATCAGGCGCAGCGTCAGCGCTACGCCGAGATGCTGGCCGAGGCGACGACGGGCGGCACGCTGGTGGCCAGCGAGCGCGAGCTGCTCCGGGACATCCTGGCGGCGCGACCCCTGGTGGTCCATCTCCAGAGCGGCAACGGACAGGACGACATCGCACTGGTCCAGGCCGGCGCCCGCCAGGTGATCGGCATCGACTACAGCGGGATCGCGGTCCGTGCCGCACGCGGTCGCGCCGCCGACCTCGGTGCCGCCTGCCACTACCTCGTCGGGGCAGTTCCCGGCGTACCGCTGGCCGATGGTTGCGCCGATCTCGTCTACACCGGCAAGGGCGCCCTGATCTGGATGCCCGACATCGACTCCTGGGCCGCCGAGGTGGCCCGCCTGGTACGACCCGGCGGCCATCTCTTCCTGCACGAGGGTCACCCCGCCACGGAACTGTGGACATGGGACCCGGACGAGCCACGCATCCGCCCCGACCGCGGCTACTTCGACCGCTCCTTCGTCTGCGACGACGACAGCTTCCCGGCGAACGGAGCGGTCAGCTGGCAGTGGACGCTCGGCCGGACCGTCACCGCCATCGTGCGGGCCGGCCTGCGGGTCCTGCGTCTCGAGGAGTACGCGGAACCGTTCTGGCGGATGGGCGGCATCGACGCCGCCGCCTTCCGGGGTCGCCTTCCGAACGCGTTCGCCCTGCTGGCCGATCGCCCCGCGGCAGCCTGAGCCGGGAGGTCCCGCGCCTACCGTGGCCCAGATCCTGTGTGGTCAGGGAGTCGTCTCCGAGTAGACCTCGACGTCGTAGATGAGTCGGACGGGCGTGCCGTTCGTGCTGCCCACGAAGACCGGCTCGCCGGCCGGGGTACGACCGCGACGCCAGACCTCGTCCCGGGCGGCGTTGCGGGACTCGTGGTGAATCTTCCCCGCCTGGTGGAGCTCCAGCACCCGACGCGCGGTGTATCTGTCGCTGTCCAGCTGTATCCGCATCAGGGGCATCGGGTCCACCAGCGCCGATCAGCTACCGCCACAGCAACCCCCTGGACGATGGAAGGGTAACTTACCAACGTTAAGTTGCCTGTATACCGTACTAGGGTGGTGGGCGTGGACGCGACCGAATTGGGTGGGCCGCCCGCCCGGGGACGGGGCGGGCGACGTGGCGGCGGCAGCGGCACCGTCTGGCTCGACGCGGAGCCGGACCGTCCCCGGCGGGCGGCACCGCTGACCCGGGACCGCATCGTCGAGGCCGCGGTGGCGCTGCTCGACGAGCGCGGCGTCGACGGGCTGACGATGAGACGGCTGGCGGAGCGCCTCGCGGTCACCTCGACGGCGCTCTACTGGCACGTGCGGACGAAGGAGCACGTCCTGGACCTGGCCGTCGACCAGATCTTCGGCGAGGTACCGATCCCGGACGCCGGCGACTGGCGGGACGACGTACGCGCCCTGACGTTCGGGTGGCGCGCGGCCATGCTCCGTCACCCCTGGACGCCCAGCCTGATCGGGCGGCCGATGCTCGGCCCCAACGTTCTGGCCCGCACCGAGTTCCTGCAGTCGGCACTCGTCCGGGGCGGCTTCACGGGCGTCCGGTTGGCCGTGGTCACCCGGCTGCTGGCCAACCACGTGATCGGCGCCGCGCTCACCGAGGCCACCTGGCGCCAGGCGGAGGACCCCGAGGCGCGGGCCCAGGCCCGGCGACTCATCACGGCCGACCCCACCGGCTATCCCACCCTGATCGCCTCCGGACATCTCGACGACGGGCGATGGAACGACGACGACCTGTTCGAACGCGGCGTCGACGCCGTACTCGCCACCCCACAGGATCCGCCTGGGCGTTCACCGACGGCCGCGACCGCTCACCCCTCCGCACGTTGAGGCAGAACGATCCGCACACCCAACATCATTCGGAGTTCCTGGTCAGGCCGCCCTGGCCGCCAGGAGTTTCGCCTTCGCGGCCGCCTCCTCGTGCGCCCTGCTCCTGGACGCCTTGAACAGGTCGATCAGGTCGGCCATCGCCGGCACGACCGGTGCCAGGGTCAGCTCCGGAACGATGAAGGTCACGTCCAGGCCCAGACCGCCGGGGCCGAGCACCTTCTCCAGATAGGTCGTGACGAACTCGTACGATTCGCGCGGCGTACCCGGACCGTAGCCGCCGCCGCGGCTCGCGACCACGACCGCCGGCGTACCCCCGATCCTGGACTGCTCGACACCCGCCGTGCGGCCCACCAGGATCACGTGGTCCAGCCATGCCTTCAGGGTGCTGGGGATGGTGAAGTTGTACATGGGTGCGCCTATCAGCACGACGTCAGCCTCTTCCAACTCCGAGATCACCTGGCTGCGCAGGGCGTGCTCGGCGCCCGCGGTGTAGGCGTCGACGTCGAGGTGCGGCAACGGGTCGGCGGCCAGGTCGCGGTACCTGACGGTGCCGTCCGGATGCACAGCCTCCCACTCCCGGCGGAAGGTGGCGGCGACGTCGCGGGAAGCCGAGGCGGCGGCCGGCCAGATGGACGAGTCGAGGTGAAGCATCGTAGGCATGAGGTTCTTACTCCAGGTGAGAGGTGCGAACAGTCCGTTGGTTGCCGGTGCGCATCAGGTCAGGGACGGGCCGGAAGGGGTTTGGCGGTGGCGTCGGCGAGTTCCTGGCCCGCCGGTTCGAGGATGTGGTTGCCCACGTGCCCGCCTTTCGTTGTCGTCACCAGGGCAGACAGTGCAGCCGCCGGATCTGTGACAGGCGGCTAGCCTGGAGCGGCGAACGACCTTGGGGGAGACAGTGGTGGGGGATCTCGATGAGGCGGCGGTGATCTTCACGGGCGTGCGGCCACGTCTGTTCGGGATCGCGTACCGCATGTTGGGCAGCGCCAGCGAGGCCGAGGACCTGGTGCAGGACGTCTGGCTGCGCTGGCAGGCGACCGACCGGAGCGTGGTGAACAATCCGGGCGCGTTCCTGGCGACGACCACGACGCGGCTCGCGATCAATGAGCTGCAGTCGGCACGGGCACGCCGCGAGACGTACGTCGGCCCGTGGCTGCCGGAGCCGGTCGACACCAGCGCCGACCCGTTCCTGGGCGCCGAGCGCGGGGAGGCGCTCGAACTCGCGGTCCTGATCCTGATGGAGAAGCTCACCCCGCAGGAGCGGGCGGCGTACGTGTTGCGGGAGGCGTTCGACTACCCGTACCAGCAGATCGCCGCGATCCTGCAGTCCACCGAGCCGGCCGTGCGGAAGCTGGTAAGCCGGGCGCGCAAGCACGTCGCTGGCGAGCGGAAGATTCCGGTGCCCGAGCCCGCGCAGCGCCGGCTGCTGGCCACCTTCGTCGAGGCCGCCCGCACCGGTGATCTCGAGGCGTTGGAGAAGTTGTTCGCGGCCGACGTGGCGAGCGTCTCCGACGGCAACGGCGCGCCGCAGGTCTCCCGCAAGGCGGTCGTGGGCGCGGCCCGGGTGGCGAGGTACATCGCGGCGTTCTCGACCTGGTACTGGGAGGGCGTGGACGTACGGTGGGTCACCACGAACGGGCAGACCAGCGCGATCATGCGCCGCGGTGACACGGTCCTCGGGATGGTCACGGTCGTCGCCTCGGCGGAGGGCATCGACCAGGTGTTGTGGATGATGAATCCGGAGAAGATCGCCGCCATGGCCGACGTCACAAACTAGGCGGCCGCCCGGTCTCTACTGGCGAAGGCGAGAGACAGGGGACGAAGGTGCGGACCATCCTGGTGGTCGGCGGCGGGTACGCCGGCTTCTACACGGCCTGGAAGCTGGAGAAGAAGCTGCGCCGGGGCGAGGCTCGGGTCGTCATCGTCGACCCCCGGCCGTACATGACCTATCAGCCGTTCCTGCCCGAGGTGGTCGCCGGCTCGGTCGAGGCGCGCCACGCCGCCGTCTCGCTGCGCCGGCACCTGCGGGAGACGGAGATCATCGCGGGCCGGGTGACGGCGGTCGACCACGCGCACAAGACGGTCACGGTACGCCCGGCCGTGGGTCGGGAATACCCGCTCGCGTACGACATCATCGTCGTGACCGCCGGTGCGGTGACCCGCACCCTGGCCATCCCCGGGGTGAGCGACCACGCGATCGGCATGAAGCACGTCGAGGAGGCCGTCGCGATCCGCGACCGGTTACTGACCGCCTTCGACCAGGCCGCGACGCTGCCGCCCGGGCCGGAACGCCGGCGGCTGCTCACCGTGACGTTCGTCGGCGGTGGCTTCTCCGGGGTCGAGGGCTTCGGTGAGCTGCTGTCGCTGGCGACGGCGCTGATCCGACGCTATCCCGAGCTGAGCCTGGACGAGCTGAGCTTCCACCTGGTGGAGGCACGCGACCGGATCCTGCCCGAGGTGACCGACGGGCCCGGGGAGTGGGTCGTGCGCTCGCTGACGAAGCGTGGCGCACGCGTCCACCTGAACACGCAGCTGCTCTCCGCGCGCGACGGTCACGTGGTGCTGTCCACCGGCGAGGAGTTCGAGTCCGAGCTGATCGTCTGGACGGTCGGCAACGCCGCGAACCCGATGGTGCACAACCACAGCGACCTGCCCGTCGACGGGCGCGGGATGCTGGTGGTGCGCGCCGACCTGCGGGTCGGCACCGAGGACGCGCCGGTGCCGGACGCGTGGGGCGCCGGCGACGACGCGGCCGTCCCCGACCTCGCCGCGGAGCGGACCGGCGTCTCAACGGTGCCCAATGCCCAGCACGCGGTGCGCCAGGGCAAGCTGCTGGCCCGCAACATCATCGCGACCCTGCGCGGGCAGGAGCCGAAGCGGTACGTGCACCACAGTCTCGGCACGGTCGCCACACTGGGCCTCGGCAGCGGCATCTTCCAGTTCCACCGCCTGGTCATCAAGGGCTTCCCGGCCTGGCTGATGCACCGCGGCTACCACGTGCTGGCGGTGCCGACGTGGGAGCGCAAGCTCCGGGTGCTCGCGGTCTGGGCGACCGCCGCGCTGTTCGGCCGGGACATCGTCTCGCTGGCCTCGGTGCAGCGCCCCCGGGAGGCGTTCCTCGCTGGCGCGCACGCACCGGCACCCGCGGAGGCGGGTGCTCCGCCGGCGGGTGTCATGGCCGGCAATGCCACACGTTCGTGACGACGTCGTACGCCGGCTCGCCGCTGCCTGCCACCTGGGCGACGTCACCGCGATCGAGGCCGTCCTCGGCGCGGACGTCGTTGCGGTGTGCGACGGCGGCGGCCGGGTGCCCGCTCCGATCCGTCCGGTGCACGGATCGGCCGAGGTCGCCCGGCTGCTCCGTGCCCTGCTGCCCGGAGCCGACCTGACCGTCGAGAGCGTCAACGGGCATGCCGGGCTGGTGATCCGCCAGGCCGGGCGTGCCGTCGCCGTGATCGCCGTGAGCTGCGACGAGGACCCGGCCGTAGCCCTCTGGATCGTGCTGAATCCGGCCAAACTGCGGGACTGGCACCGTAGCTGAACCACACCCATCGCCGCCGCACCACGGCCCGATCACATCGGCTTCCCACGCTCAGACAGCCGGAGGCATCGGCCGCCCGGACCGCTGGGCGATGCCCACCGCCAGGTCGCCCGTTCGCCGACCGCCCTGTCGGGAGGGCTGTCACCGATGCCGAGTCAGTCGGTGGGATCGTCCGGATGTGTCATGGCACGCCTGCCCCGCAACAGCCCCGTGGACTGGCCGATCTCGATGAGGTACCCGTCCGGGTCCCGCAGGTAGCAGCGGATCTCAGCCGTGCGGTCGATCGGCGGCGTCAAGAACTGCGCCCCGTTCGCCTTCCACTGCTCGTAACAGGCGTGGATGTCGGCGACCCGCAGGTTCAGGAAGATCGACGTGGTGTCGCCGGGCTGGTAGTCGACCACCGAGATTCCCGGCTTGTCGGGGGTGGGCGGACCACCCGGATTCATGATGATCCACGAATTGGACAGCCTGACGATGCACGGGTTCTCGTTCAGCACGACGGTGCCGCCGAGAACGCGGGCGTAGAAGTCGCGGGACCGCACTACGTCGCGCACGGTGATGAACAGCGTCACCAGAATGCCCTCGGCGGGCGCCGGAAGGTTGTCGGTGGCTTGAGATGTCATGGCTGGAAGACTCTCCGCTCGGTGGATTGGTGACCGGTCCCAGCCCCGAAAGCGACAGCGATCAGCCGGGCGCGGTCTGTGCTCACGCCGCCGCGAACTCGACGCCGGCGAGACCGAGCGAGACGTCCCAGAGCCGGCTGGCGGCGGCCTCGTCGCGGGCCGGTCGGTAGAGCTTCAGTTCGGCCGGTCCGCCGGTGAACTGGCCGAACCCGTCCGGGCCGTAGAACCGGCCGCCCTGCGCGTCGGGGCTGGTGGCCGCGTACAGGGCCGGGAGCAGGCCCCGGTCGACGCCCTGCACCAGCACGCCCCAGCGGGCCAGGCGCGTCATGACGGCCTCGACCGGCGAGGGCTTCGCCCGGCCCATGTTGGGGCCGGCGGCGTACAGGCCGGTCAGGGTCGTGCCCGGGTGGGCGGCGTTGCTGACGATCCCCCACCCGGCCGCTCGGGACCGCCGGTCGAGCTCGAGCGCGAACATCAGGTTCGCGAGTTTCGACTGGTTGTACGCGCGGACCGGCCCGTAACCCCGCTCGCTTTGCAGGTCAGCCCAGTTCAGCTTGGCGTGCCGGGCGGCGCTGCTCGTCATGGTCGTCACCCGGGCCCCGCCGGCGCTCAGCAGCGGCAGTAGCCGGCCGGTGAGCGCGAAGTGACCGATGTGGTTGGTCCCGAACTGCAGTTCCAGGCCGTCGGCGGTGGTGTGCCGGGTGGCCGGTGTCATCAGCCCGGCGTTGTTGATCAGGAGATGGATCGGTCGGCCCTCGGCGTTCAGGGTGTCGCCCAGGGCTTCCACCGACTTCAGGGAGGCCAGGTCGAGTTCGCGGAGCGACACGTCGGCGCCGGGTGCTTCGACGCGGATGCGGCTCAGCGCGGCCCTGCCCTTGGCCTCGTCGCGGACCGGCAGGAGAACCTCGGCGCCGGCTGCGGCCAGGCGGGTCGCCAGGCCGAGCCCGAGACCGCTGCTCGCTCCGGTCACCACGGCGAGCCGTCCGGTCAGATCAACGGGGTTCTGCATGGTCACCTCCTTCGTGACTCAACGTTGGCGCCAGCTATGACCGGACAGCACCGCTGGTTGTGACCGGTGCGCAGGTCACAATCCGGGCGCGCGGCGCTGAAGGGCGAGCAGGTCGGTCAGGTCGAAGCGCGTTCCCGCGGCGGGCAGGGTCGGCTTCCAGTCCGGTTCCAGGCTCAGGTAGCTCGCCGGGTCGGCGCGGAGCAGCCCGAGCAGGACCTCCGTCACGATCCGGCCGCCGACCGGGCCGAGCCGGTCGCCGCCACCGCGGTGCTCGGCCTCCTTGAGGATGTAGAACCACAGCGGGGTGCCGTGCGGCCAGACCTGCCCCAACTCGTCGGGGGTCAACGGCGGCACGCCGACCAGCCGGGCGACCGTTTCGCCGCCGGGCAGCGCAGTGGTTCCGCCACGCAGCAGGTCGCGTACCGCCAGGGAGCGGTAGGCGGCAGCGTCAACCGCGCCGGTGACCTGCTCGGGCAGGCTGATGAGGCTGGCGGCGAGCCTGCCGTCGAGGCGCTTGGCGCGCTGCGCCGGTGGGTGACCGGGCACATCGAAGACCTGCGCGAGATCCAAGCGCCGGCTGGCGGGCAGCGGGCCGAACCCGACCAGGTCGGGGAAGAGCGGCACCGGGGAACCGCCGTCGACGAGCCGATAGGTGTGCCGGATCTGGCCGTGGCCGTAGCGGAACGCCGCGTCGGCGAACTCCAGCGGGATGTACGCCTGTCCCGGCGCCGGCGCGAACCACCGGCCGCCCTCGGCGAGCACCTGCTCGACGAGGCTCGCTCCGACGAGCCGGGGCAGGAAGTCATGGACCACGATCCACTGGTAGTGCCAGGTGAGGCCGATCCGCGCCCGGTCGAAGACCTCGGCCTCGGGCACGCCGCTCTCGCGGAGCAGGTCGACCAGGTGGTTGTGCGCGTGCAGCAGGGCGACGTGCAGACTCAGCGCGAACAGGTGTACGTCGTTGCGCGGGTCGCCGATCAGGGCCACGCCCTGCCGGTTGCGCGGCACGTCGCCGCCGTCCTCCCCGAGCAGGAACTTCGCCGGGTCACCCCGGTCGAACAGGTACGGCGAGCCGATCGGGCCGTCCGAGTACACGATCTCCAGGTTGAGCTTCGGGGCGCGGGCGTTGCGTAGCGCGTCGGGATCGACGCCGCCGATGATGGATGACCGGTCGGCGGTGATGTCATGGGCGATCAGTTGGCCGAAGAACGGCCACCCGGCGGCCTCGGCAGCGTCGTCGCCGTCCCGGCCCAACCGGTCCAGGGCTGGGGCGGCGCCGCAGATCCCGCCGTCGCTACCCGCGCGCATCAGCAGGCCGGGATCAGTGCCCAACGGGTCCAGGCCCGGGAACATGCGTCCGTAGCGGGCCGTCCCGGTGGGCCGGTCCACGGCGCGCACCAGGCTGAGGCAATGGTCGCGGGCGGCCACGTGGCTACCGCTCAAGGACATCTCGATCTCCGTCTCGCTCGGCCGGCCGGGAGCCGTCATCGCTGGTCGGGAAGCTCACCTTCTCCACCCGGTACGCGGGTGAGCACCAGCGAAGACAGGACAGCCCGGCGACCTGTGACGCGCCGGGGGAGGTGTCTCAGGACACGCTCGGGCAATGCCAGTGCAGAACCACGTACGCCGGCATGCCCATGGCAGCCATCGACGCCAGCAAGTACATACGGACGGCTGGAAGTGACGACGAGGGCAAACTGGCTGCGCCCGAATCAGCCGAGATGAATGCGGCAACCTCGCCGAATTAGTTCATCCAGCGGTACTGAATCCCATCCGCAGGATAGCGGCAGATCACCGCGGCATCGAGGAAGTGGACAAAGGTACGGCTGACCCCAACAGAACCTGACCCAACCTCCCTGGGCAGTACATCTAGGGCGTGTCGAAGTTCTTCTTTGACGTCTGGCTCGCGTCCGACGGCAAGCTCCGACGTCGCGTCAGAGTTGCAGGCCGACCAGTTTGGTCAGGAAGCGGTCGAGTTGGTCGGCCAGGGGTGGCCAGGGCAGGTCAGGTTCGTTGATGCGCTGAGCCAGCATGCCATTGACGGCGGTGCGCAGGTCGATCGTCACGGTGAGCGCGTCGTCGTGCGGGGCGGCACCGGCGTCCATGCAGCGTTGAACGGCGGCGCGGGTGCGTTCGACCATGACCTCTTTGAACGGCATGCCGAGGCGGCGGTGGACGCCGCTTTCGTGCAGCACCTTGTAGAGGCCCGGGTGGGCCTGGGCCCACTCGGCCTGGGCCAGGATGCGGGACCGCAGTTGTGCAGCGGGGTGGTGTTCGTGGGCGGCCTCGGCGGCGTCGCCGACGGCGACGAGTTCTTCGTGGCAGCGCTGGGTGGCGGCAAGCACGAGCGCGTCCCGGTCGGGAAAGTAGAGGTAGACCGAGGTCGCGGCGACGGAGACGGCGCGGGCGACCGCGCGGAGCGACAGCGCCTGATCATCGCCGAGTTCGTCGAGCATGCGCACGCCGGTCGTCAAAATCTCCTCGCGGAGCAGGTCGCCCCGCCCGCGGGTGTTCTGCTTGCGCCGACCCTTGGTGTCCATCCCGGCAAGAATAGCTGGACACCTATTGCGCTACAGCTGTAGCCTAATCATGCTGTTGGACATGGCTTGTTCATGAAGGCCAGCTGCCCGTACAACTCAAGGGGATCGCTATGCCGCTGACGCTCCAAGATGCTCAGACAGTCATCGCCGGCGCACACGAGCGCGCCGCCAAGATAGCTGCACCGGTCACGGTCGCGGTCGTCGACGAAGGCGGACACCTACAGGCCCTCGGCCGCATGAACGGCGCACCGCCGCTCTCAGCCCAGATCGCCGAGGTCAAAGCGGCCAGCGTTGCCCTCTTCCGCCGCGACGGCGCCGCACTACGCAAGATGCAGGAGACCTCGCCTGCCTTCTTCGCCCAGTTGGATCGGGCCGTGCGGGTGCCCATCCTGGTCGGCGCCGGTGCGGCGCTCATCATGCGGGGGGACACCGTCCTCGGTGCACTGGCGGTGAGCGGCGGAATGGTCCCTGGGCAAGACGACGAATGCGCCGAAGCCGCGCTCGCTGTCCTCACTCCCTAGATCGGGAAGCGGCCCCGGCGCCACCGCCAGTGCCGGCCGGCCATCAGGTGGTCCACGACCGCGCGCTGGAGCACGGTACGGCGCGGCAGCTGGTCGAGCGGCGTGGTCAGGGTACGGAACACGAACCGCAGCACCTCGACGTCCGCGTCGATCCCTTCCGGCTCCTCGTACGGCTCCAGCTCGAACCTGCGCTGGAACCGTACGATGTTGGAGTCCTCGGGCAGGTACTCCGCCAGCTGCGGGTCGAGCAGCCACGAGCCGCAGGAGAACGCCGGGTAGCGCTCGTCGGGGAAATGGCGCGGGAAGAACGCGCGGGCCTGGTCGAGCGAGGCGTCGATTGCCTCCGGGGTCAACGGCCCGGCCTCCGGTACGTGCAGGTCGAGGGCGCCATCACCACGCTGGTGCTGCAACCGGCCCAGCTCGTAGAGCCCGCCGCGCGCGTGCAACGTGAGCCAGCTCTGCATCACCGGCCAGCCCTCGCGGTGCATCCGCCGATCGACCGCGAGGTTGCGGCCCAGATCCGCGAGCGTCGTCCACGACACCGCATCGGTGACGCCATGATCATGGTGATAGCCCCGGACGGCTTCGATCAGAGCCAGATACCCGTACACGTAGAGATGCCGCCAGGCCGGGCCCCGGTCCCGAGGAAGCGCCGGACCGGGTGACAGCCAGCCGTGTCCGCCGAGATCGGCGTGGACCAGCGCGATCGAACGGTCGAGCAGCCAACGCAGTTCCGTGGTCCACGACGGGGACCCGGGGTCGGGCCACCCCGCGATGATCTCGGCGGCGTCCTCCGGCCGCACGGCGAGCCGGTCCAGCAGCACGGCCGCGTCGGCCCGGCTGGGCAGCGGAACCGACGGCCGGTCACCGGCGAGCCGATGTACGCGGTCGACCTCCTCAACGGGTACCCCGAGCCGACCGGCGGTGTCCTCCAGATCCACCGGACGACCCTACCGACCGGCGGAGTCGCCGCAACACCCCGACCCCAGCACCCCACCCAGGACGGATCGGATCGGGCTCTCACCCGGCAGGCCCGGTCCTTCGGGGTCAGGGAACCGGAGGTGGGGGGTGCGGCAGCGGGCGGGCACCCTCGGGGCGTAGGCCGTCGAAGATGATGGCGAGATATCGCCGCCACAGGTCCGGCGGGGCGTCGGGCACGTAGCTAGTGACGTGGTTCGGCGCGCACATCAGCAGGATGACGTCGGCGCCGGTCACGTCGGCCCGCACGGCGCCGTGCTCGCGGGCCCGGTCGACCAGCGCGCACACGGTGTCGAACATCCGCGAACGGACCCGGGTGACCTCCGCGTTCAGCTCGCCCGCCTCCTGCAGGAACGACAGGTCGCGTTGCTGTCGCTGCCGCGCGGCGACGGTGAGGAACTCCAGCAGCGCCGCGCCCGGGTCCGCCGCGTCGAGCAGCCTTTCCCCGACCGTGTTGAGCGCGTCGATCCGGTCGAGGACGATCGCGGCGATCAGGTCGTCCTTCGTGGCGAAGTGACGGAACACCGTGCCCTTGCCGACGCCGGCCCGGCGGGCGATGTCGGCGACCGAGGCGTCCAGGCCGCGCTCGGCGAACTCGTCCGCGGCCGCGGCCAGCAGCGACTCCCGGTTGCGAGCGGCGTCGGCGCGCAGGGGACGGGAGGAGGTCACGCCGCCACCCTAACAAGTTGACCGACGGGTCCGCTTATTGCTAGCTTCTCGACAGAACATGACCGCACGGTCCGTTTTTGGAACGCACCCCGGGGAGGGGCACATGAAGGCAGTTGTCGCGACCGGCTACGGACCGCCCGAGAGCTACACGGTGGCCGACGTGCCGGCGCCCCGACCCGGCCCGGGACAGCTCCAGGTCCGGATCGCCGCCGCCTCGATCAACCCGGCGGACGTCCGGCTGCCCAGCGGCGAATTCCACGAGGTCGCGCCACTGGACTTCCCGTACGTGCCCGGCAACGACTTCGTGGGCACCGTCAGCGAGGTCGGCGCCGGTGTGACGGCCTACCGGGTGGGCGACGAGATCTTCGGCCAGGCCATCCCCCGGGCACTGCGCGCGATGGTCGGCGGGACCAGGCCGTCGTTGGGCACCGGCGCGCTGGCCGAGTACGCGGTCTTCGAGGCCGACACCCCGTTCCTGGCACACCGACCGGCCGGCCTCGACATCGAACAGGCCGCGGCCCTGCCCACCGTCGGCCTCACCGCACGAGCACTGATGGCCACCGCCAGGATCCAACCCGGCGAAACCGTCCTGGTCGTCGGCGCCACCGGCGGCGTCGGCACCGCGGTCGTCCCGCTGCTCGCCGCCGCGAAGGCCCGGGTGATCGCCACCGCGACCGCCGCCGACGCCGGCATCCTGCGCGGCCTCGGCGCCGACCAGACCATCGGGTACGCGGAATCCGAGTACCCGGCCGGCGTCGACGTCGCGGTCAACCTGACCGTGCCGAGCGACCAGCTGGGCGCGATCGCGCGCACGGTTCGGCCCGGCGGACGCCTGCTCACCATCACCTACCCGGTGCCCCAGCAGGACTGGATCGGCCGGGACGACGTGCGCCTGCACTTCGTGCTGGACCTGGACGGCACCTTCGGCGGGATGCGCGAGGTCGGTGAGCTGGCGGTCTCCGGCGAACTGCCGGCCACCATCGGCCGCCGTTACACCCTCGACGAGGGTGCCCAGGCGTGCGTGGACTTCGCCCGCCGGCACACCACGGGCAAGCTGGTCGTCACCTGGTAAGGCGTTCGTCGGCGACGCACAGCGCGGCAAGGCGTTCCAGCGTGTTGGCCAGCTGGGTCTGCCACCACTCGCGCCCCTCGGCCACCTGCGCGCGTTTTTCCGCCGGCAGGCGCGAACCGTCGAAGGTCTCGGTCACCACCGTCGAACCGGGACCGTCCGGGCGCAGGTCGAAGATCCACCGGTGGCCCCACTCGGCCTTGGCCGCGGTGGCGTTCGGGTGGCCACGACCCGGCCTCGGCTCCCAGCCGATGCGGCTGCCCGGCTCGTACTCGACGACGTGGTTGTTCATCTCGTAGTCGCCGAAGCGCTCGAAGTACATCCGCATCACGAAGACGTCCCCGACACCCGAGACCGCGCCGTCGAAGACGCCGCCCCGCAACATCCCCGACCCGTCGAGGTCCAGGTGCCGGCCCGGGTCGGCCAGGATCCGGAAGATGTCCTCCGCCGGGGCCTCGATGCGCCGCGACATCGCCACGACCGCCTCGTCCGTCGTACCCGCCAATTCCGCCTCCTTCGATCCCAGAACCTTGGGGCCGGCTCTTCGACCGGACGCTACCCAGGGGATACGACAACGCCCGGCCGAGCGTGGGCGGGGACACCCGGCCAGTCTCCCCGAACAACCCGCAAGCGGGGCCGGGCAACGCGCGCGAGCCGGGGCCGGACCACCCGCGGCGCGGTCCCGGGCAGCGATTTCTCCTCGTGGTCAGAGATCACATAGTCGACGGTCAAGGTCCGATTTGACAGAGCGTCACCGTCTACACTCGACCTGCTACCGCCAAGCGCCGCACGGTGCCTTCGCGGCGCGAGGCTCCGGACCCCGCACAGCCCCCTGCTGAACGCGCTGGTCCGGACGGGGTGCTCGGCGGTGGCGCGGCACTGGTGAGGGGGGTTCCATGGCAGGAACGGGGTCGACGGACGACGCGGGCGAGCGAACATGATGGCTGCGCCCGAGCTGACGATCGAGCTGCTCGGTCCGTTCCGGCTGTGGCGGGGCGCGGTACACGTCGACACCGGCTCGGCACAACAGCGGGCCGTGCTGGCGTTGCTGGCGCTCAACGCCGGTCGGGTCGTCCGGCTCGTGGATCTGGTCGACGCCGTCTGGCCACACGGCGCACCGCCGTCCGCGGCGAACGTGGTCCAGACCTACGTGAAGCGGCTGCGGCGGGTCCTCGAACCCGACCGGCGACCGCGCCGGCCCGCCGAGGTGCTGCTCACCAGCGGGGACGGCTACCTCCTGCGGGTGCGGGAGGAGCAGGTGGACGTGTTCCGGTTCCGGACCGTGATGATCGAGGCGCGGCGGGCCGTCGACGCGGGCCGACGGGAGGCCGCGCTGGCCTGCTTCGCGCGCGCGTTCGCCAGGTGGCGGGACCTGCCGCTGTCCGACGTGCCGGTGCTGTCGGAGAACCGGGCGGTCGCCGAGCTGATCGAGGAGCACGCGTCGGCGTTGTGCGAGTACGCCGATGTCGCCATCGCGGCGGGCCTCGCGGGTGAGGTGCTGCCGATGCTGCGCCGCGCCGCGGACGGTGCGCCGACCCACGAACGGCTGCACGCCCGGCTGCTCGCCTGCCACCGGTTGCTGGGCCACCGGACCACCGCCTTCGAGGTGTACCGGCGCATCCAGCGGCAACTGCGGGACGACTTCGGGGTGGACCCGAGCCCGGAGCTACGCGCCGCGCACCTGGAACTGCTCGCCGACGAGTCCGCCGCGGCACCGGACCTGCCGCCGGTACCGGCGCCCGCCCAGCTGCCACCCGACATCGGCGAGTTCACCGGTCGGGACCGCGAGCAGGGCATCCTGCTCGACGCCCTCAACGCACCGGAGACCCCCGCGGCGGTGCCGGTGTGGGTGATCGCCGGGATGGGCGGCATCGGCAAGACCGCGCTGGCGGTACGCGTCGCCCACCGGCTCGCGGCGGCGTACTGGGACGGGCAGTTGTTCGCCGACCTCACCGATGCGCAACCGGCCGAGGTGCTGGCGCAGTTCCTCGTCGCGCTCGGCGTCGACCCGTCGATGGTGCCGGCGGGCCTCACCGACCGGATGGCCATGTACCGCAGCCGGACGGCGGGCCGCCGGGTCCTGGTCGTGCTCGACAACGCCACCTCCAAGGCGCTGGTCCGCCCGTTGCTGCCGGGCTCGGCCACCTGCGCCGTGCTCGTCACCAGCCGGTCCCGGCTGCCCGCCCTGCCCAACGCCGGGCTGGTGGACCTGGGGCAACTGTCGTACGTCGACGCGGTGTCGTTGCTCCGCACCGTCGCGGGACGGTCCATCGACGATCGGGACGACGACGCGCGGACCGTCGTCGCGTTGTGCGACCGGATGCCGCTCGCCCTGCGGATCGTCGGCGCCCGGCTGGCCCGCCGGCCCGACATCACCCTCGCCCGGTTCGCGCACCGGCTCGGCGACGAGAAGGCCCGCCTGGACCTGCTGAGCACCGGCGAGGTCGGCGTCCGGGCGTGCTTCGACACGACCTACGCGGAGCTGGGCGAGGCCGCCCGGCGGGTGTTCGCGTCGTTCGGCCTGCTGCGGCTCGACACCGTCGCGAGCTGGGTGCTGACGGTGTCCACCGGCCTGTCGCACGCCCAGGCGGAACTCGCCATCGACGAACTCGTCGATACCCAGCTGTTCACCGCGCTCGGCACCGACCCGACCGGCGAGCCGCGCTACGGGATGCACGACCTCGTCCGGCTCTACGCGGCGGAGCGGGCGGAGCTGACCGGTGAGGAACGGCGCGAGCAGGTCGGTCGGGTGCTCGCCGCCTGGCTGGCGCTGGCCCGGGAGGCGGATCGCAGACTGCCGTACCGGACGTTGCCCGACCCGGCCGGCGCCCAGCCGGAGCTGCCGACGCCGTTGGTGTCCAGGTTGCTCGCCGATCCGCTCGGCTGGTTCGAGGTGGAACGGGACCAGCTGCGCGGTCTGGTCGGCCAGGCGTGCGAGGCCGCGCTGCCGGACCTCGCGTGGCAGCTGGCCGACGCCTGCGCGGGCTTCTACGAGACCCGGGAACGCTACGACGACTGGCGGGAAACCCACCTGGCTTGCCTGGCGGCCTGTCCGGAGGTCAGCGTCGGCGCCTTCACGATGGCCCGCAACCTGGCCTACCAGTACAGCCTGCCGGTGGTGCAGGGCGCCGCGGTGGCCGAGTTCGCGCGGCGCGCCCTGGACATCGGTACGGCCCTGGGCTTCGCCGACGGCGTGGCGCAGGCCCGGGCCCTGCTGGCGGTGGCCGCCATCGCGCAGGCGATGTTCGACGAGGCGGTCGATCTGGTCGACAAGGCCCGGGTCGGGGTGCTGCCGGGGAGCCTGGTGGACCTCGCCACGCTGGGCGTGCTCGGGGTGGTCTGCCGGCTGCGCGGCGACCTGGACACCGCCGCCGCGCATTTCGGCACCATGCTGCGGCACGTCAGCGGGCGCCGACACAACGGCTACGAGCTGGTCGCCATGCGCATCCTAGCCATCATCCGGCGCGACCAGCACCGGTACGCGGAGGCGACCGAGATCCTCGCCGACGGGATCGCCCTGGCCCGCGGGGTCGGCGTCCGGGCCAGCGAGCTTCTCCTGCTCATCGAGCAGGGCGAGGTGTCCGCGCTGGCCCGGCAGCCGGGTGCCGCCGCCGACCTGACCCACGCGGTCCGGCTGGCCGAGAGCATCTCCAGCGAGATCGGCGCCGCGCTCGCCTGGCGGGCCATGTCCACGGTCGACATCCTGAGCGGCGATCTGAGCACCGCCAGGGAACGCCTGACCCGTTCCCTGGCCGTCCAGCAACGCCACGGACTCCCCTACATCGAAGCCCGCACCCTCAGAGCACTCGGTGAGGTACACGCCCGGCTGGGTGACCCGACGGCCGCGACCGAGTCCTGGCAACGCGCCCGGGCCATCTACACCCGCCTCGGCAACCACGCCGAGAGCACGGCCATCGACCACGATCTGCGAACGCTCACACCCGACGGCGTCAAGTAGCCTCTCCCGGTCGACCACCCCGGCCGGGCACGCGTCAGGTCAGGAGCTGGTCCTCCACCTCGCTGTCGGACAGCGTCGCCACATGGTCCCGGATGGCCTGCTCCAACTCGGCGGCGAACCGCGCGACGGTCGACGCCTCGAAGATCGTGGCGAGCGGCAGTTCCACCGGGAACCGTTCCGCGAGGATGGCGGTGACCTGGCCGGCGAGCAGCGAATGCCCGCCGAGATCGGCGAAGAAGTCCTCGTCGACGCCGACCCGGTCGACGCCCAGAACCTCCTGCCACACCTGTGCCACGGCCTCCTCGACAGCGGTACGCGGCGCCGTGTAGGGGGTCGCGGCGCCGGTGGGCGCCGGCAGCGCGCTCCGGTCGACCTTCCCGTTGGGGGTCAGCGGGAACCGGTCCAGGAACACCCAGGCCGCCGGCAGCATGTGGTCCGGAAGGGTGGTCGCGAGGTGGGCGCGCAGCGCCTCGACCGACGGCGGATCGACGCCGGCCGCGACGTGGGCAACCAGGGCGTGCTCCCCGGTCGGGGCCAGGTAGGTGCCGACCACCGCGCCGTCGACCCCGGGGGCGCGCCGGAGGGCGACCTCGATCTCACCGGGTTCGACCCGGAATCCACGGACCTTCACCTGGTGGTCGAGCCGTCCGAGGTAGGCGACGAGGCCGTCCTCGCGGACCCGGACGAGATCGCCGGTCCGGTACACCCGTCCGCCCGGCACCGTCCCCGACGGGTCGGGCACGAACCGCTCGGCGGTCAGCGCTGGTTGGCCGAGGTAGCCACGGGCCACCCCCGGCCCGCCGAGCAGCAGTTCGCCCTGGTCGGCGGGGCGCAGCTCGTCGTCGGTGACCATCAGGTAGGTGTTCGCGATGGGTCGGCCGATCGGGATGCTGCCGTCCGTGTCGGCCAGGGTGATGTTCCGGTACGCGCACGCGAACGTGGTGCACTCGGTCGGTCCGTACCCGTTGGCGACCTCGACGTCGTGGGCCTCGATCACCTGACGCACCTGGGCGGGCGGCACCACGTCTCCGCCGACGATCAGCTGCCGCACCCCGGCGACGGCCGCCGGATCGGTCTGCACGATGTGCTGGAACAACCCGGACGTCAGCCACATCACGGTGACCCCGAACTCGTCCACCGCCCGGCGGACCGTCCCGGCCGTGGGCATTCCGGGCGGCAGCACGGCGAGGGTCGCACCGTTGCCCAGCGCGCCCCAGATCTCGAACGTGGACACGTCGAAGCACAGCGAGGTCAACAGGAGGAAGACCTCGTCGGGACCGAAGTCGGCGTAGTCCGACCCGTGCACGAGGCGGACCACGCCACGGTGGCTGACCTGGACGCCCTTGGGCCGACCGGTCGACCCGGAGGTGTACATCGTGTAGATCAGGTTGTCCGGGCCCAGCGGCACGTCGGGCGCCGTCGTCGGCAGCCCCGAACCGGCCAGCTCGGCCAGGTCGATGACGAACGGGTCGACGGCGAGCGCGCCGGCGGTGAACCGGTCGGTGAAGCGGGCGTCCGCCACCGCCACCGCCGCGCCGACGTCCGCGATCATGAAGTCCAGCCGCTCGCTCGGGTAGTCGGGGTCCAGCGGCACGTAGTAGGCACCCGCCTTGAGGATGCCCAGCATCGCCACCAGCAGCTCGATCCCGCGTTCCATGCACAGCGCGACCGGGTCCTCCACCCGTACGCCGTGGGCGCGCAGCCGGTGCGCCATCTGGTTCGCCCGGCGGTCCAGCTCGCCGTAGTCGATCCGCCGGTCACCGGCCCGGACCGCGACCGCCGCCGGGTTCGCCGCGGCGTGGCCGGCGAAGAGTTCGTGTACGCACACGTCCGGCACCTTGATGTCGGCGCCGAGGTGGACGAACGGCCGCAACGGTTCAGGCATTCTCGGGCTTCCCTCTCTGGTCGATCAGCTCGGCCAGCGCCGCCACGGTCCGGGCGCCGAAGAGCTGGCGCAGTGCGATGTCGGCACCGAACGCGGGGCGCAGCCGGGCCAGCACCCTGGTGGCGGTCAGCGAGTGCCCGCCGAGGGTGAAGAAGTCGTCGTGTGCGCCGACCGTCTCGATCCGCAGGACCTCGCGCCAGATGGCCGCGATCGCGATCTCGGTCGGGGTCGTCGGCTCGACATGACCGGCGTCCGACGCGCCGGCGAGCGGGTCCGGTTCCGGGAGGGCGGCCCGATCGACCTTCTTGCTCCCGGTGAGCGGCAACTCGTCGAGCTGGACCCAGTGCGCCGGGATCATGTATTCCGGCAGCCGCTGGGCCAGGGCCGCCCGCAGGGCGGGTACGTCCAGGCCGAAGCCGTCGTGCGGCACCACGTACGCGACCAGCCGCTGGTCGGGCATCCCCCGGGCGACCACCGCGGCGGTACGCACCGACCGGTGCCCGAGGAGCACCGCCTCGATCTCGCCGAGTTCGATCCGGTAGCCACGGATCTTCACCTGCTGGTCGATCCGGCCGAGGAACTCCACCGCCCCGCCGGGACGGAACCTGGCGAGGTCGCCGGTGCGGTAGAGCCGGGCGCCGGGCCGGGCGCCGTACGGGTCCGGTACGAACCGGTCCGCGGTCAGGTCCGGCCGGCCCCGGTAGCCGCGGGCCACCCGGATCCCACCGATGCACAGCTCGCCGGGAGCGCCGATCGGCACCGGCAGCAGGTCGTCGTTCAGCACGTACACCGAGGTGCCCGCCACGGGCCGGCCGATGGGCAGCACCGCCTGCGGCCCGTCGACGTCCAGGCCGTCGTCGTCCCACTGCAACAGGCTGCTGATCGTCGCCTCGGTCGGTCCGTAACAGCCGACGAACCGGCCGGGGAGCCCGGTCGCCCGCCAGCGCCGCACGTCGTCCAGGGTGACCACGTCGGCGCCGACGTTCATCATGGCCAGGCTCGCCAGGCGGTCCTCGTCGGGCGGCAGCGCGTCGAGCACCTCCCGGTAGTAGTGCGGGGTGATGTTCATGCTGGTCACCCCGTGCCGGGCGATCCGGGCCGGCAGCTCGCCCGGACTCCAGAACAGCGGGTCGCTGAGCACCACGGTGGCTCCCCGGGTCAGGGAGGCCCCGACCTGCTCCAACGAACCGTCGAAGATCAGCGCGGCCAGGGACAGCACGGTGTCCCCGTCGGTGATCCCGTAGGCGTCGGTGATCACCGCGCAGTGCTCGGCGTAGGAGCCGTGCTCGACCAGCACGCCCTTCGGCCGGCCGGTCGACCCGGACGTGTAGATCAGGTAGGCCGCGTTGTCCCGGTCGTGCCACCGGGGTGGATCGGTCACCGGTCGCGCGCGGATCCGCTCGGCGTCGCGGTCGAGCACGATCGTGCGGTAGTCGGCGGCGGTGAACAGCGAGGCGGTCCGCTGGGCGGTGAGCAGCACCCGCACGTCGGCGTCCGCCGTGATGAAGGCGAGCCGGTCGGCCGGGTGGTCGGCGTCGAGGGGGACGTAGACGCCGCCCGACTTGAGCACGGCGAGCATCGCCACGACCGCGTCGACGCCCCGCTCCAGGCAGACCCCGACCGAGGTCTCCGGCCGGACGCCCGCCGCCCGCAGGTGGTGGGCCAGCCGGTTGGCCTCGGTGTTCAACGTCCCGTAGTCGATCTGCCGCTCGGCGGCGACCAGCGCCACCGCGGCCGGCGCGGTGGCGGCGCGCCGCTCCACCAGCTCGGGCATGGTCAGCTCGACCACCGGCGCCGGTTGGTCCGGGCCGCTCCACCGCCCGCACACGGTGGCCAGCTCGTCCTCGGGGAGGATCGTCAACCGGCTGAGCCGCAAGTCCGGGTCGGCGACCACGCCGCGCAGCAGCACCACGAACTGCGCCGCCAGCCTGCGCATGGTCTCGGCGTCGAACAGCGCGGTGGCGTAGTGCAGCACGCCGCCGACCGAGCCGTCCCCGCGCTGCTCCAGTTGCAGGCCGAAGTCGAACGTCGACGAGCTCCAGTCCACGTCGACCTCGGTCACGTCGAGACCGGCCGGCGCGAACGCCGGGGTGCCGACCTCGTGGAGGCTGTACATCACCTGCACCAGTGGGTTCCTGGACAGGTCGCGGTCCGGTTGCAGCTCGTTCACCAGGTGGTCGAAGGGCAGGTCCGCGTTGCCGAACGCGCCCAGCGTCACGTCCCGGACCCGGCGTACCAGTTGCCGGAAGGTGGGGTCTCCGGACAGGTCGGTACGCAGCACCACGGTGTTCACGAACAGCCCGAGCAGATCTTCCAGGTCGGCGTGTGATCGGCCGGCCACCGGGGTGCCGAGCGCGATGTCGGGGTGCCGTACGTAGTGGCCCAGCAGCGCCACGAACGCCGCGAGGTAGGACATGAACGGGGTGGCCTGGGCCGCTCGTCCGACGGCGACGAACTCCTTCGCCAGGTCGGCCGGCACCGCCACCGGGACGGTGGCCCCGGTCGCCTGCCAGAGCGCCTGATGCGGCCGGTCGGTGGGGAAACCCAGGGTGGGCAGGTCGGCGAGTTGCCCGCGCCAGTAGTCCCACTGCTCGTCCGCGAGGGCGGCCGTCAGAGATTCCCGCTGCCACAGCGCGAAGTCCGCGTACTGGACCGGTGGTTCGGTCAGCCGGTGCGGCTGGCCGGCGCGGTAGGCCCGGTACAGCTCGGTCAGCTCGGCACCGAGCACGCCCCAGGACCAGGCGTCGAACGCGATGTGGTGCACCACGACCACGAGCAGGTGGTCGTCCGGGGCGTAGCCGACCAGGTGGGCCCGCATCGGCCACTGCCCGGTCAGCGCGACGGGGAGGTGCAGTTGCCGCCGGACGAAGTCGACGGCGTCGGCGTCGCGCAGGTGCGGTTCCAGCCCCGGTCGGCGCAGCGTCGTGAGCAGGCCCGCCCGGGGCGGGTCGATCAGCTGGACCGGCGTGCCCGCCACCGAGGCGTACCGGGTGCGCAGCACCTCGTGCCGGGCGACCACCTCGTCGACGGCGCGGCCGAGCGCCCGCTCGTCGACCTCGCCGCGCAACCGCAGGACCAGCGGCAACAGGTACTCGGTGCCGCCGGGACGCAGCTCGTCGAGGAACCAGAGCCGTTCCTGGGCGAACGACAGTGCCGACCCCTGGTCCACCGGCTCCCCCGGTCCCGTCATGGCGCGCCTTTCGGCAGCGTGTTGCGCATGGGCTCAGCCTGCGCGGGCGACGGGGCGCGGCACAGAGTTTGAGCGGACACAACGCGCGCGCAGTGGCACGCGCACGGATGACTGCGCGTTTGTCTCTTACCCGGCACCCCCGGTCCTGGGCAGGCTCACGACTGCCGCCCGACACCGAGGAGAGACACGATGGCCGACGAGGAAGAGGACACGCGCGTCTACCGCGTCGTGCGTAACGACGAGGAGCAGTACTCGATCTGGCTGGCCGACCGCGAGCTGCCGCTCGGCTGGTACGCGGAGGGGACCGTCGGCTCCCGTCAGGAATGCCTCGACCACATCGCCGTGGTCTGGACGGACATGCGACCGCTGAGCCTCCGCCGCCGGATGAGCGAGGCCGCGAACTAGGACCCGGGTCGAAGATCCGGTAGGGAGAACCAGGTTTGAGCACCGAATCGGTCGCCCGCCGCGCGGAACTGCTGCGCAGGTACCTGGGCGGGGCCGCACCGGCCCGGCCCGACGACGAGATCGGCCCGGTGGACCGGTCCGCCCCGCTGGCGCTGTCGTTCACCCAGTCGCGGATGTGGTTCGTCGACCAGCTGCGGCGCGCACCCGGCGAGTACCTCATCCCGGTCGGGTGGCGGATCCGTGGTCCGCTACGGGTCGCCGCGCTGCGGGCCGCGTGGGACGAGGTGGCCCGCCGGCACGAGGTGATCCGGACCCGCTACGTCGAGCGGGACGGCCGAGCCGTCCAGATCGTCGATCCGGCGGCCGATGTCGACTTCACCGTCGCCGACCTGCGCGGGCTACCCGCCGCGGACCGGGACGACGCCGCGGCCGGGTGGGTCGACGCGCAGTTGCGCGTCCCGTTCGACCTGGCGACGCAGCATCCCTTCCGGCTGCGGCTGACGCGGGTCGCCGACGACGAGCACATCCTGGCGCTGGTGGCCCACCATATCGCGTTCGACGGCTGGTCCACGGCGGTCCTGGCCCGGGAACTCGGCGAGCACTACCGGACCTTCGCCGAGGGCGGGCCGCCGACCGGGAACGAGCCGACCGGGGACACGCCGCCGGTCGAGGACACGGCGCCGACCCGGGACGCGCCGCCGGTGCAGTACGCGGACTTCGCGGCCTGGCAGCGGGGCCGCGGGACCGGCCCGACGGCGACCGCGCAGCTCGACTACTGGCGCACCCAGCTGGCCGGGCTCACCCCGGTCGAACTGCCCACCGATCGGGCCCGGCCGGCCGAGTTCGACCCGACCGGGGCCACCCACCTGTTCACGGTGCCGGCGGAACTCGCCAGCGCGGCGGCGGAACTCGCCCGGCAGCACCGGGCGACCCCCTTCGTGGTGCTGCTCGCCGCGTACCAGCTGATGGTGGCCCGCTACACCGGCCAGTCCGACATCGCGGTCGGCACCCCGGTGGCCGGCCGGAACTCGGCGCAACTGCACCACCTCATCGGCGCGTTCCTCAACACCCTGGTGCTGCGCGCCCGGGTCGGCGTGGGCACCTCGTTCGCCGAGCTGCTGACGCAGGTCCGCCGGGTCACCCTGGACGCGCTGGCGCACCAGGACGTCCCGTTCGAACAGCTGGTGGAGGAGCTCGACGGCAGCCGGGACCTGGCCCGCAATCCGCTGTTCCAGACCATGTTCGTCCTGCAGAACACCGAGCGGGCCGCGTTCGCCGGGGCCGGCGTGGTCGCGACGCCGCTGCCGCTGCGGTGGCACAGCGCCAAGTTCGACCTGACGATGTACCTGACGGAGGAGCCCGACGGGTCGATCTCCGGTGTGCTGGAGTATCCGACCGCGTTGTTCGACGCGGCCACCGTCGCGCGGATGGCCGGGCACTACCGCACGCTGCTGCGCGGCGCGGTCACCCAACCCGACGCCGACGTCGCCGACCTGCCGGTCCTCACCGAACCGGAGCTGGCGCAGCTGGCGCGGTGGAACGACACGGCGATCGACTACCCGACCGGGCAGACGCTTGTCGATCTGGTGCGGCAGCAGGTTTCCGCGGCGCCGAGCGCCACGGCGGTGATCGCCGGTGACATCGAGCTGTCGTACGCCGAACTGGACCGTCGGGCCGACGGGCTGGCCGCGCGGCTGGGCGTACTCGGCGTCGGACCCGAGTCGGTGGTCGGGGTGTGCCTGGACCGTGGCGTGGAGCTGGTGGTGGCGCTGCTGGCCGTACTCAAGGCCGGTGCCGCGTACCTGCCGTTGGACCCGGGTTACCCGACCGCCCGCCTGGCCCACATGCTTGCCGACTCCGGCGTCGGGGTGGTGATCAGCGAAGCCCGGCTGGCACCGGTGCTCGGTGACTTCGCCGGAACCCTGGTGCGACCCACCGAAACCGCGGATCCCCCGGTGGCGGTGCGGTCGGACGAGACCAACGCGGCCTACGTGATCTACACGTCGGGTTCGACCGGCCAGCCGAAGGGGGTGGTCATCGAGCACCGCGGCATCGTCAACCGGCTGCGCTGGATGCAGCAGACCTACCAACTCGGCCCCGACGACCGGGTGCTGCAGAAGACCCCGTACAGCTTCGACGTGTCGGTCTGGGAGTTCTTCTGGCCCCTGACCAGCGGCGCCACCGTGGTGCTGGCCCGGCCGGACGGGCACCGCGACCCGGCGTACCTGGCGGCCGAGATCAACCGGCAGCGGGTGACCACCGTCCACTTCGTACCGTCGATGCTCCGCGCCTTCCTCGCCGGTACGACGGAGGCGCTGCCGTCGCTGCGCCGCATCGTGTGCAGCGGTGAGGCGCTGCCGTCGGATCTGGTGACCGAGACGCTCGCCCGGGTGGGCTGCGAACTGCACAACCTGTACGGCCCGACCGAGGCGTCCGTCGACGTGACCGCCACCCGGTGCCGGGCCGGCGAACCCGTCACCATCGGCAGGCCGATCGCCAACACCCGGGTGCACATCCTGGACCGGCACCTGCGGGCGGTGCCCGTCGGCGTGCCGGGCGAACTCATGCTCGCCGGCGTCCAGCTCGCCCGGGGTTACCTGAACCATCCCGCGCTCACCGCGCAGCGGTTCATCCCCGATCCGGCGGGCACCGGCGACCGGCTGTACCGGACCGGGGACCTGGCCAGGTTCACCCCGGACGGCGCCGTCGAATACCTCGGCCGGCTCGACACCCAGGTGAAGCTCCGCGGTTTCCGGATCGAGCTGGGCGAGATCGAGGCGGCGCTGTTGCGCCATCCCGGCGTCACTGCAGCCGTGGTCGCGGTCCGCGACGACGCCCTGATCGGATACCTGGTGCCCGCCGGGCCGGCGCCGGCGCCGGACGAGCTGCGCGGGTACCTCGCCCGTACCCTGCCCGACCACATGATCCCGTCGCGCTGGGTCGAGCTGGCGCAGCTTCCCCTGACCAGCAGCGGCAAGACCGACCGGGCCGCACTGCCGGCCCCGGACCGGGCCGCCGGGTCGGCCCGCCGGTACGCGCCGCCGCGCACCCCCGCCGAGGCGGCGATCACGGCCGCCTTCGCCGACGCGACCGGGGTCGAGCCGGTGGGGATCCACGACGACTTCTTCGAGCTGGGCGGGGACTCCATCCGCGCCATCCGGGTGATCGGAGCGCTCCGCGCGGCCGGGATCACGGCCGACATCTCGGCCCTCTTCCGGCACCGGACGGCGGCGCAACTGGCCGCGGACACCGCCGAGGATGACCTGCCGGCGGCCGGTCGGACCGGGCCGGAGCGCTTCGAGCTGGTCGGCGCGGCGGACCGGGAGCGGCTGCCCGGGCACCTCGAAGACGCCTATCCGCTGTCCATGGCACAGGCGGGCATGGTCCACGAGATGCTGGCGGGCGTGGAGCGCGGGCTCTACCTGAACGCCCTGACGTATCCGGTGCGGGACAACCGGCCGTTCTCGCTCCCCGCGCTCCGGGACGCGGCCGCGATGCTGGTGGCCCGGCACGAGATCCTGCGCACCGCCATCGAGTTGACGGGGTACTCCGAGCCGTTGCAGCTGGTGCGTCCGGCGGCGTCGCTCGAGATCGGCTACCGCGACCTGCGTGGCACTCCGCCCGACACCCATGACGGGGAAATCCGCGACTTCCTGGCGGCGCAGCAGCGCGTCGGGTTCGACCTGGCGGAACCCCCGCTGCTGCGGTTGCACGTACACCAGCTGACCGGGTCGCACTGGCAGCTCACCGTGACCTACGTCCACGCCATCCTCGACGGGTGGAGCCAGAACGCCCTGGTCGGCGAGCTGGTGGACAGCTACGGCGACATCCTGGCCGGGCCGGCCACCGGCACCGCACGGCCGGCGCCGACGGCCCGCTTCGTCGACTCGGTGGCCGCCGAGCGGACGGCGCTGGCCGGCACCGCCGACCGGGACTTCTGGTCGGCCGCCCTGAGCACGACGAACCGGCTGACCATTCCGGAGAGCTGGGCGGGCCCGGCCGAGCAGCCGCGTTACCGCAGCCGCACCGTACCCTTCGCCGACCTGACCGACTCGCTGCGCTCGCTGGCCCGCCGGGCGGACGTCCCGCTCAAGAGCGTCCTGCTCGCCGCGCACGTCACCGTCCTGGGCATGATCAGCGGCGACACCAGCGGCGCGCCGGCCTTCCACAGCGGTCTGGTCTGCAACGTCCGCCCCGAACGGGTCGACGGCGACGAGGTACGCGGCATGTTCCTCAACACCGTCCCGCTGCCGGTCAGGCTCGACGCGCCGTCGTGGACGGCGCTGGCGAAGGCCGTGTTCGACGCCGAACTGCGGCTGTGGCCGCACCGCAGGTTCCCGCTGCCCGCCATGCAGGGGGCCTGGGGTCGGGGCAGTCCCCTGGTCGAGGTGTTCTTCAACCACACGGACATGCACGTGCTGGACGGCGGTCCGATCGACAGCGACGGCATCATCGACAACACCCCGAACGAGTTCGGGCTGTCCGTGTCCACGGTGCCCGGCAGGTTCACGCTGGAGGCGTTCACCAGCACGATCTCCGACGAGCACCTGGACCTGCTGGCCAGGAGCTACCGGCAGGTGCTGGAGCAGGCCGCCGCCCACCCGGAGGGCGACCCGCGCCGGTGCGCGCTGCCGCCCGCCGACCGGGACCTGCTGCTGCACCGGTGGAACGACAGCGACACCCCCGCGCCCGACTGGACCATGCCGCGACGGCTCACCGAGCAGGCCGCCGCCATCCCGGACCGGTACGCGGTGCGCTGCGGCCCGCGGCGCGTCACCTACGCCGAACTCGACAAGGCCAGTTCACGGTTGGCCCACCACCTGATCCGCCTGGGGGTACGGGTCGGCGACGTGGTCGGGGTCCTGCTCGACCGGAGCATCGACCTCGTGGTGGCGCTGTTCGCGGTGCAGAAGGCGGGTGCCACCTACCTTCCGCTCGACCCCGGCTACCCACCGGGCCGGCTGGCCGCCATGCTGGCGGACTCCGGTGCGGCGACCGTGATCACCGAGACGTCGCTCGTCGACCTGGTCGGTGATCACGGGCGGCCCCTCGACACCATCCTCGTCGACGGGCACCGCGAGCGCATCGCCGGTCGGCTGGACACGCCGCCGACGCGCCGGCCGCACTCCGGGGACGTCGCGTACGTCATCTACACCTCGGGTTCGTCCGGCACCCCGAAGGGCGTCCTGATCACGCACGGCGCGCTCGCCAACTTCCTCATGTCCATGTGCCACCGGCCAGGTCTGCCGGCCGGCGCCGCCATGCTGGCCCTGACCACGGTGTCCTTCGACATCTCGGCCCTGGAGCTGTATCTCCCGCTGCTCAACGGGGGTGAGATCATCCTGGCCGACCCGGTGGAGGCGCGGGATCCGCACCGCCAGGCGCTGCTGATCGAACGGGACCGGCCGCACGCCATCCAGGCGACCCCGTCGGGGCTGCGGTTGCTGCGGGATTCCGGCTGGTCCCCGCCACCCGGCATGGTCGTGTTGAGCGGTGGCGAGAAACTGCCCGAGCCGCTGGCGGCGGAACTGCTGGCGGCCGGGGCCGTGCTGTGGGACCTCTACGGCCCCACCGAGACCACCGTCTGGTCGACCACGGCCCTGATGTCCCCGCCCGCCCGGGTCGCACAGTGGGCACCGGTGGCCAACACGGAGGTGTACGTGCTGGACGGTGGGCTGGAGCCGGTGCCGATCGGCGTCACCGGAGAGATCTACCTCGGCGGCGCCGGACTGGCCGTCGGATACCACGGCCGGCCGGCGCTCACCGCCGACCGGTTCCGGCCCGACCCGCACTCCGGGCGGCCCGGTGACCGCATCTACCGCACGGGTGATCTCGGCCGCCGGCGACCCGACGGCTCGGTCGAGGTGCTCGGCCGGGCGGACAACCAGGTGAAGGTGCGGGGCCACCGGATCGAACCCGGCGAGATCGAGGCGGCGGTGCTGGGCCACCCCGGGGTCCGGGCCGTGGCGGTGCGGCCGTGGCGTCCCACCGACGGCCGGCTGGAGCTGGTCGCCTACGTCGTGCCCACCGGCCAGCGGCCACCGACCCACGCCGAGCTGCGGGAACACCTCGGTCAGACGCTGCCGGACCACATGATCCCCGCGGCGGTGGTGCCGCTCGCGGAACTACCGATGACCCCGGCGGGCAAGCTCGACCGCAACGCGCTGCCCGCCCCGTCGGCCACACCCACCCGGACCGAGCGGGTGGCCCCCACGACCGACGCCGAGCGAGCCGTCGCCCGCGCCTGGTCCGAGGTGCTCGACATCGACGAGGTCGGCGTGCACGACGACTTCCTCGACCTGGGCGGCCAGTCGATTCTCGCCACCCGGATCGCCGTCCGGCTGCGCGAGACCGTGCACCGGTCCGTGCCGGTGCGGGCCGTCTTCGACCATCCCACGGTGGCCGCGCTGGCCGCCGCGCTGCCCTCCTATCCGGAGCTGGGCGCCAACCGGCTCGCCGGCCCGATCCGGCGGCGGGAACGGAGCGCCCGGTGACCGCGCTGCCGCCCGCCGACTGGAACGCCACCGACGTCGACTACCCCACCGACAGTTGCCTGCACCACCTGGTCGAACGCCAGATCGCGGCCACCCCGGACGCCGTCGCGGTGCGTGCCGACGGCGCCGCGACGACGTACCGGGAGCTCGGCGACGCGGCGGACCGGCTGGCGCACCGGCTGGCCGCGCTCGGCGTCGGACCGGAGTCGATCGTCGGCGTCTGTCTGCCCCGTGGGCTGGACCTGGTGGTCGCGCTGCTGGCGGTGCTCAAGGCCGGCGGCGCCTACCTGCCGTTGGACCCGGACTATCCGGTCGCCCGGCTCGGCTACATGATCGCCGACTCGGGAGCCGCCGTGCTGGTCAGCACGACCGACCTGGCCCCCCTGCTCGGTGACCACCGGGCCGAACAGGTACTGGTCGACGACCCCCACCGCCGGACCGGCCTGGTACCGGTCGACGACCCGCACCACCGGGCCGAGGCGTTACCGGCCGCCGTCACGAGCCGTCCCGGGGCGGCCTCGGTGCCGGAACACGCGGCCTACCTGATCTACACGTCGGGCTCGACCGGCCAGCCGAAGGGGGTGGTCATCGAGCACCGCGGCATCGTCAACCGGCTGCGCTGGATGCAGCAGACCTACCAGCTCGGCCCCGACGACCGGGTGCTGCAGAAGACCCCGTACAGCTTCGACGTGTCGGTCTGGGAGTTCTTCTGGCCCCTGACCAGCGGCGCGACCCTGGTGCTGGCCAGTCCCGGCGGGCACCGCGACCCCGAGTACCTGGCCCGGACGATCGTCGACGAGCGGATCACGACCATCCACTTCGTACCGTCGATGCTGCGGGTCTTCCTCGCCGCGCTCGACGTACCCCTGCCCTCGCTGCGCCGGGTGATCTGTAGTGGCGAAGCGCTGGACCCGGCCCTCGCCGAGGACTTCTTCCGCGGCATCGACGCGGAACTGCACAACCTCTACGGCCCGACCGAGGCGTCCGTCGACGTCACGGCGACACCGTGCCGACCGGGCGAACCGATCACCATCGGCTGGCCGATCGCGAACACCCGTACCCACATCCTGGACGCCGACCTGCGACCGGTTCCGGTGGGTACGCCGGGACAGCTCTGCGTCGCCGGGGTGCAGCTGGCCCGTGGCTACCATGGCAGGCCGGCCCGCACCGCCGAGCGTTTCGTGCCCGACCCCGGATCGCCGCACCCGGGCGGCCGGCTCTACCTGACCGGGGACCTGGCGCGCCACCGGGCGGACGGGGCGATCGAATACCGTGGCCGGCTCGACCACCAGGTCAAGGTCCGTGGCCACCGGATCGAACTCGGCGAGGTCGAGGCCGCGCTCGGCACGCATCCCGGGATCCACGCCGCGGCGGTCGCCGTTCACCGCGCCGGGCTGGTCGGGTACGTCGTCGCCAGCACGCCACTGGACGCGGGCCTGCTCCGCGCGCACTTGGCCCGAACCCTGCCCGACCACATGATCCCGACCCGGTGGGTGGCGCTGGACGAGCTGCCACTGTCCCCCAGCGGCAAGGTCGACCGGGCGGCCCTGCCCGCCCCCGACGGCCGCAGGCCGCTGCTGCGCACCCCGTACGTGGCGACCGGCAGCGTCGACGAGGCCCGGATCGCGGCGATCTGGCAGGAGGTGCTCGGCGTCTCGCCGGTCGGGCGGCAGGACTCCTTCACCGAGCTGGGCGGCCAGTCCCTGGACGCGACGCGGATCGCCGCCCGGGTCCGCCGCGAGTTCTCCGTCCCGATGGGTGTCGTCGACGTCCTCGGGTCCACGGTCGCCGAACTGGCCGCGCTGGTAGGCGACCCCGCCGGTCCGGCGATGGTCACCCCGGCCATCCTGGCCGGGACCTCGGCCCAGCTCCCACTCTCGCACGCCCAGGAACGCATGTGGTTCGTCCAGCGGATGCACCCGGGCAGCTCGATGTACAACATGGTGGAGGCGTACCTGTGCGACGGCGAACTCGATCTGCCCGCGTTGCGCGGGGCGCTGTCGAGCACGCTGGCCCGGCACGAACTGCTGCGCGCCAGGTTCGGCTCGACGCGCGGCGTCGCCTTCCTGACCGTGTCCCCACCGGATGATCGGCCGGCGGAGCTGGTGGTGCGGGCCGACATCGCCGACGTGGACACCGCCCGGAGCGAGGTGCGGGCCCTCGCCACCCAACCGTTCGACCTCACCACCGGGCCCCTGCTCCGGCTGGTGGTGCTCACCCTGCGGCCGGGGCGCTTCGTGCTCGCCGCCATCGTCCACCACATCGTGTCCGACGACACCTCGATGGCGCTGTTCTGGCGGGACCTGAGCGCCTACTACACCGCCGGGGTCGCCGGTGACACCGCACCTGGGCTGCCCCCGCTACCGGTCCGGTATCCCGACTTCGCCGCCTGGCAGCGCCAGCACCTGTCCGCCGACCACCTGAGGTACTGGCGCGACCGGCTCGCCGGCGCCCCGTACCCGGTGGAGCTGCCCACCGACCGGCCCCGGACGGCCCGGCAGTCCCAGGCTGAGGCCACCGTCGAGTTCGTCCTCCCGCCCTCGGTCGTGGCGGGTCTGCGGGCGGCGGCGACGGCGGCGGGCGCGACGGACTTCATGGCGCTGCTCGCCGTGTTCGTCCGGCGGTTCCAGCTCGACACCGGGCGGTCCGAGCTGGTGGTGGCCACCTTCACCGGCAACCGGGACCACCCGGACCTGCAGAACGTGATCGGCCTGTTCGTGAACACCCTCGCGCTGCGGTTCGGTTGCCCGGCGGACGCTCCCTTCGCGGAGCTGTTGGCCGAGGTACGCCAGGTGGCCCTGGCCGGTTACCCGCACGGCGAGACCCCGTTCGACCAGGTCGTCGCCGCGCTGCGTCCACCTCGGGACCTGACCCGCCATCCGATCGCCCAGGTCGCCCTGCAGTACCTCGGCTCCCTCGACGGCCGGGTGACGCTGCCCGGGGTGCGGGCCACGCCGCTGCTGAGCGGTCAGGGGGGTACCCCCTTCGACCTGATGATCACGGTGCGGGACACCGACGACGGGATGGCGGGCACCCTGCACTACCAGCCGGACCTGTACGACGCCTCGACCGCGGCCGGGTTCGCCGCCCGCTACCGCGCGCTCGCCGAGGAGGTGGCCTCCGGTGCCGGAGACGGAGCCACCTCGTGACGGCTCAGATCAGGTTGTTCCGGATGGCGTACGCGGTGGCGTGGGCCCGGTTGCGCAGCCCGACCCGCACCATCAGGTCGTGGATGGTGTTCTTCACGGTGTGCGCCGAGCAACCGAGGATAGTGGCGATCTCGGCGTTGCCGTTCCCCTCGGCCACCAGCCGCAGCACCACGAGTTCACGTTCGAGAAGTCGCGGCTCCACCATCAGATCAACCCGTGCCGCAGCGCGAACGCGACGGCGTGCGCTCGGTTGCGCAGGCGCCACCGCGTGGTGATGTCGTGCACGATGCCGGTGACCGTGCGGGCCGAGTAGGCCAGCGTGCGGGCGATCTCGGCGGTCTCGTGCCCGTCGGCGACCATGCTCAGCACGGCGCGCTCCCGGTCGTCGAGGTCTTCGGGCGGCCCAGCCACCGGGCGGGCGGTCGAGACGGCGGCGAACATGCCGGCCAGCACATCCGGCGGCACGGTGCACTGGCCGGCGGCGGCGGCGCGGACCGCCGAGACGAGCGCCTGGCGGCCGGCCTGCGATCGGCGCAGCACACCGGCCGCGCCCGCCTCGACCGCCGCCAGCGCACCGGCACCGCCCACCGAGGTCGCCACCAGCACCGCGCTGCCGTACCCGGCCACCGACGCGGTGACCGTGCGCACCGCGTCGTCGTCGACCGTGTCGACCACGATCACCGCCACCGCGCGCCTCGCCGGCGCCTGCTCGTCGAGCAGTTCGACCTCCGGACAGGTCAACACGGCGTCGACTCCGGCGCGCAGCAGTGGATCGCCGGTCACCACGAGCACCGGAATCCGGTCGTCCGTCATCATTCCTCCCCCTTGTTCGTGCCGCTCGTCAGGCCCGCGCATCGGCAACCTCGCCGACCGAACCGTCCGGATCCGCGCCGGCCTCGGCGGCGGTGCCGGTGCCGGCGGTGTCGGTGTCCGTGTCGCTGTGCAGCAGGTCCGGCAGCCGGTCGGCCCGGCGAACGCGCGGCGCTGACGCCAGCCCGGCCAGCACCACCAGGAGGCACCCGGCCAGGAAGAACATGAACGCGATTCCGCGCCCGTCGCCGACCCCGATCACCGCGCCCACGGACCCGGCCAGCGCGCCACCCGGCCGCAGCATCGGCTCGAACACCCGGTCCGCGAGCGGCCCCGCGATGGCGTACGCGATCGGCCCGGCCGCCTGCGAGAGCATCCGCGCCGTGGCCGTGACCCGGCCCAGGCTGGAACTTTCCACCTTGGTCTGGAAGAGCGTGTTCGCGCAGCTGCTGATCACCGGCAGGGTGAACAGGAAGACCGGGCCGACCGCGATCAGCAGCCACAGCGACGGCGCGAGCGAGTGCGCGGCCATGGCCACACCGCCGAGCGCCATGAACCAGGCGATCGCCCGCGTCCGCAGTCTGGGCCCGCCCCACACCCCCATCAGCGCGCTGCCCAGGAACAGGCCGCAGCCGCCCGAGAAGACCTGCCAGCCGAGACCGTCCGGCCCGGTGATGGACAGCACGAGGGGACGGATCAGGGTGCCGGCCACCCCGAAACAGAAGTAGAAGCCGCCGAGTACGGCGATGAGGCCGGGCAACCCGGGCCGGCGGCGCAGCTCCGCCCAGCCGCCGGCCATGTCCCGCCAGCTCGGTGGCCGCTTCGCGGCGGCGCTCACCGGCGCGGTCAGCGCGGCCGGCAGCCGGATGATCACCAGGATCAGCAGCGAGACGCCGTAGCTGATCAGGTCGAGCAGCACGACGCCGGGCATCCCGGCGAGCACCAGCAGCGTGCCGGCGAGCACCGGGGTCGCCACCTGCACGCCGAACACCACCTGCGCCAGCCCGTTGGCCCGGCCCAGGTGCTCCTTCGGGACCAGCAGCGGCATGGTCGTGGTGAACGCGATCTGGTGGAAGGTGCCGCAGACGGCGAGGATCGCGGTGACCGGGTAGACGTGCCACACCTGCAACGAGTCCGCGTACACCGTCGCCGCCAGCACGGCGATCGTCACGATCGCGACGCAGTCGGCGGCGATCATCAGCCGCTTGCGGTCGATCCGGTCGGCGGCCGCGCCGGCCAGCGGCGCCACCAGGATGGCCGGCACCGCACCGGACAGCATGATCAGCGCGAACTGGGTCACCGAGCCGGTGAGCTCGTAGGTCCAGACCCCGAGCACGAACCCGGTGAGGGCCGAGCCGACCATGGACACGATCTGGCCGACCCACAGGGCGAAGAACGTCTTCATCGGGCCACCTCGATCGCGGGGAGCTGTCCGGCCTCGACGAAATGGGCCAGGTACCGGCGGAGCAGCGCCTCGTCGGCGGCGGGGCACACGATGCCTCCCGCGGCGACCGCCCGCTCCGTTCTCGTGCTGTCGAACCGGGTCGTCCTCGGGGTGACCTCCGGGCGGATCACCGCCGCGATCGCACTCACCGCCGGGTCGGTCGACTCGGCCGCGACCCGGCGCAGCTCGGCGATCCAGTCGGGGTAGGGCAGGTCCCGAAGCGGGTAACCGAACTCCCGCAACCCCCGCACCACCTGACTGAACCGCATCGTCCGCCCGTTGAAGAAGTGGAAGTCGCCCCCGGAGCCGTCCGGCTGCCGGGACAGGTATCCGATCGCCGTCGCCACGTAGTCCACCGGCGCCATGTCCTCCTCGTCCTCGGTGCCGACCGGCGCCGAGCCGATCAGCACCATCGTGCGCAACAGGTCGACGAACCGGTCACCCGTCGGGCCGATCCCGGTGCCGCTGTCACCGGTGATCCGCGCGGGCCGGTAGACGGTCACCGGCAGTCCCGCCGCGCGGGCCGCCCGGGCCAGCGCGTCGGCGACCCACTTGCTCCGCTCGTACCCCCGGTGGAGACCCTCCGGGCCCGGCGGCTGGTCGGCCTCGGTGACGGTGGCGTCCAGGTCCATCGGGAAGACCCCGAGGGTGGACACCAGGTGTACCGGCACCAGGCGCCGCGCGGCGATCCACAGCAGCTCCCGCACGCCCAGGACGTTCCCGGGCCGTAGCTGGGCGTAGGGCCGCAGGAAGTCGGCCATGCCGCCGCAGTGGTACACCGCGTCGACCTCGTCGGCGAGGGCGTCGAACCGGGCCCGGGTCAGGCCCAGTCCGGGCGCCGCCAGGTCACCGGCGACCGGGACGATCCTGCCCTCGTCCTGCGGCCGCCACAGCCGCCGCTCGGTCATGGTCCGGGTGATCCGCAGCGCCGCGGCCGCGTCGTCGTCGGCCCGGACCAGGCAGTGCACCGTGGCACCCGTGTTGCGGAGCAGGTCGGCCAGCAGGTGGCTGCCGAGGAATCCCGTCGCGCCGGTGAGCAGCACGCTGCCGGGACCGGCCGCCCGGGCGACCCGGACGGCCGCGGTCCCCGGCGGATGCGCGGCCAGCGCCGCGCGCAGGTCCGGGGGCAGGGCGGCATCCGCCAGCAGCTCCGGCACCGGGTTCTCCACCTCGACGCTCCGGTCCGGGCTCAGCCGGGCGGCGACCGCCGCGGCGAAATCGGTGAGCGAACTCGCCTCGAACACGACCCGCACCGGCACCTCCACCCCGAGCTCCGCCCGGATCCGGTTGACCAGCGTGCCGGCCAGCAGGGAGTGCCCGCCGAGGGCGAAGAAGTCGTCGGCGGCGCCCACCCGGTCCTGGCCGAGCAGCGTCGACCAGACCTGGGCGATCCGGTGGGACAGCGGATCCGCCGGTTCGACGTACCCCTCCCCCGGGTCGTCCCAGTCCACCGGCGGCAACGCCGCGACGTCCACCTTGCCGTGCGCGCCGAGCGGCAGCCGGTCCAGCACCTGGATCGTGTCCGGTACCAGATGCGCGGGAAGCACGGCGCGCAGGTGGGCCCGCAGCGAAGCCCGGTCCGGCGGCACCCCGTCGACACTGACCAGGTAGCAGACCAACCGGGCCACGCCGTCGGGTCCGGCCGCGGCGACCACCGCGGCGTCCCGCACGGACGGGTGGGCCCGGCAGGCCGCCTCCACCTCGGCGGGCTCGACCCGGTGCCCACGGACCTTCAGCTGCCGGTCGACCCGGCCGAGGAACTCCAGCGTGCCGTCCGCCCGCCACCTGGCGACATCCCCGGTGCGGTACATCCGGGCACCCGGCCTGGCGTCGAACGGATCCGGCACGAACCGGTGCGCGGTCTCGGCCGGGCGGCCGAGGTAGCCCCGGGCCGGCGCGTCGCCGCCGAGGCACAGTTCGCCGGGAACCCCGAAGGGCACCGGGCGCAGCCCGGCGTCCACCACGTACGCGCGGACGTGTGGCAGCGGGCCGCCGATCGGCAGCATCGCGGCGGCCGGCAGTTCGGCCGCGTCCCGGGTCCGGTGGCTGGTCGCGCACACGGTGGCTTCCGTCGGGCCGTAGTGGTTGTGCAGCGTCACCCGGCCGGCGGTGATCCCCGCCCACTGTCCCACCACGGCGGCCGGCACGACGTCCCCACCGAGCATCAGCGTGCGCACCGGACAGTCGTCCACCCGCGCGCCGGCCTCGACGAGTTCGGCGGTCCACTTGCGCCACAGCGCCGCCGCGGTGTCCACCATGGTGATGCCCTCGTCCCGGCACCGTTCGATCAGGGCCGGACCGGTCAGCGCCGCCGGATCGGCGCAGGGCACCACCGCGGCACCGGACGCCAGCGCGGGGAACACGTCTCCCACCGAGGCGTCGAAGGTCAGCGGGGGCACCATCAACACCCGCTCCCCCGGCCCGAAACCGTGCCGGACGACGAAGTCGTCGACCAGGTTGGCCAGGGTCCCGTGCTGGACGGCAACCCCCTTCGGGGTACCCGTGGAGCCCGAGGTGTAGATGAGGTAGGCCAGGTTGTCCGGCCCCGCCCCGGTCGGGGGTGGGGTCGCGGCGTCGGGGTGGCCGTCGGCGGTCAGCACGGTCGGACCGGGATCGCCGGGGAACAGCGCTCGGTGTGCCCGGTCGGTGAGCACGACCCGGGGCAGCGCGTCGTCGAGCAGCGTCCGCAGCCGGACCGGCGGTTGGTCGGGGTCGAGCGGCAGGTACGCGCCACCCGCGAGGAGCACCCCGAGTACGGCGACGACCGCCTCGATCCCGGTCGGCAGCGCGACCGCGACCACGACCTCGGGTCCGACCCCGTGCTCGCGCAGCCGCCACGCCAGACCGTTCGCCCGGCCCACCAGGCTCGCGTAGCTGAGCGAGTTCTCCCCGTCGGCGACCGCGATCGCCGACGGGGTCCGGCCCGCCTGTTCGAGGATCCGCCCGGGCACCAGCGGCGGCCGCCGGGCGGTGACCGTGTCCCGGTGCCCGCCGGTGCCCAGCAGCGACCGGTCCCCGTCGGTGAGCACCTCGACGTCCGCGACCCGACCGTGCGGACCGGCCGCGAGGAGCCCGTCGAGGGTCGCGGCGAAGTGCTCCGCGATCCCCCGAATCGTGGTCGGGTCGAACAGGTCGGTGGCGAAGTCGACCTGCCCCTCGATGCCGTCGTCGGTGCTGGCCAGCGCGAGGGTGAGGTCGAACCGGGAGGTGGTGACCGGCCGGTCGAGCCACGCCGCGTCGATCCCGGGCAGCCGTAACCCGTCGCCCACCGTGTTGTACACGAACATGACCTGGAAGACCGGGTTGTGGCTGAGGTTCCCGGCGGGCGCCAGCGCCCGCGCCACCCGCTCCCAGGGATAGCGCTGGTGATCGAGCGCGCCGATGCTCTCCCGCTGGACCCGGTGCAGCAGCTCGGCCACGGTCGACCCGTCGAACGTCCGGACGCGCAGCGCCACCGTGTTGGCGAACATGCCGACACACCCGCTGATCTGCGGCACGGACTCGTCCCGCATGGGGGCCCCGACCACGATGTCGTCCTGTCCGCTGTAGCGCGCCAGCAGGACACCGAACGCGCTGAGCAGCACGGTGAACGGGGTGACCTCGGTACGCCTGGCCAGGTCGGCGACGGCGGCGGCGGTGGCCGGGGACAGCATGAACGGGTGACCCGCACCGCTGAAGGACTGCGCCCCCGGACGCGGCCGGTCGGTCGGCAGGGTCAGCAGTCGCGGGGCCCCGCCCAGGGCACCGGTCCAGTACCGCTCGCCCTCGGCGAACGCCTCCGGCGTCTGCTGCCGCTGCTGCCACACGGCGTAGTCACCGAACTGCGCGGACGGCTCGGGCAGGCGCGGGGACTCCCCGGCCAGGAAGGCGCCGTAACACTCGCCCAGTTCGGTCAGCACGATCCCCAGCGACGGCGCGTCGGCGACGATGTGGTGCACCAGCAGCGCGAAGACGTGGTCCCGGTCGCCGACCCGGGCCAGGAAGGCACGCAGCAGCGGGGGTACGGCAAGGTCGAACGGCCGGGCGTGCTCCGCGGCCAACCGCTGCCACGCGGCGGTCTCCCGCGCGTCGGCGGGCAGGTCCCGCAGGTCGACGACGGACACCTCGACCGTGGCGGCGCCCACCGGCGCGATCACCTGCGCCGGTTCGCCGTCGACCTCGGGGAACCCGGCCCGCAGCGCCTCGTGCCGGTCGACGACCCGGTTGAGGGCCCGCCGCAGCAGGTCCACGTCCAGCGGACCCCGCAGCCGCCACGACTGCACCACCGTGTACACGCCGGCGTCGGCACCGAGCCGGTCGAGCAGCAGCAGTTGCCGTTGCGCGGGCAGCAGGGGCACCGGGCCGGCCTCGGCACGGCGGGGGATCACCCGCTTACCAGCCGTGAGACCGCGGCTGGCCGCCAGCGCGGCGAACAAGGCATCCCGGTCGCTCACTGGTGCGCCCCCGTCCGGTTCTGGTCGGCGAGCAGCTCGGCGACCTCGTCGTCGCCCAACGCGGCGATCTCGGCCCACAGTCCCGCCGCCTCGGCCAGCATCCCCGGCACGGGTTCCAGGTCGCGCAGCCGTTCCACGAACGCGGCCACCGTCCTGGCCTGGAACAGCGTGCGCATCGGCACCTCGATGCCGAACAGCTCCTGGGTTCTGGCCAGCAGCCGCGCGGCCAGCAGGGAATGCCCGCCGAGTTGGAAGAAGTCGTCGTGGACACCGACCTCGGGGACACCGAGCAGGGTCTGCCACAGGTCGACCTGGACCCGTTCGACACCGTCCCTCGGGGCGACCGCGACGCCCTCGCGGGCGTCGTCCCAGGCCGGAGCGGGCAACGCGGCCCGGTCGGTCTTGCCCGTCCGGGTCAGCGGCAGGGCCGGCAACGGCACCAGCGCCGAGGGGATCATGTACGTGGGCAGCCGATCGGCGAGATGGCCACGGATCGCCCGCCACGTCACGTCGGTGACCGCACCGGCGGGTACCAGGTAGCCGGCCAGCCGGACGTCCCCCTCGGCGGCCGGTCGGGCGACCACCGCCGCGTCGGTGACGTCGGGGTGCTCGCGCAGCACCGCCTCGATCTCGCCCAGCTCGATGCGGTAGCCCCGGATCTTGACCTGGCTGTCGGCCCGTCCCAGGATCCGCAACCGCCCGGTCGCGGTGTACCTGCCGAGGTCGCCGGTGGCGTACAGCCGGGACCCGGGGGTGGTGGTGAACGGATCCGGCACGAACTGCTGGGCCGTCAACCCCGGTTGGCGCGGATAGCCCCCGCCCGTTCCCGACCCGCCGAGGTGGATCTCACCGACCACCCCGGGCGGCACCGGCCGCATCGCGCGGTCGAGGAGGTAGATCGCGGTGCCCGGCAGCGCGGGCCCGAGGGTGACCGGTTGTCCCGGCGTCAGCGGGCCGGCCGAGGCGATCATCGTGGCCTCCGTCGGGCCGTAGAGGTTCCACACCTCGATACCCACCCCGGACAGCGCGGTGACCAGGTCCTCGGTCACCGGTTCGCCGCCGCAGAGCCGCCGGCGGACGGTGTCGGGGATCTCTCCCATGGTGAGCAGCATCCGCCAGCGGGTGGGGGTCGCCTGCAACACCGTCGCTCCGCAGCCGGCCAGCCGGGCCCGCAGTCGCACCGGGTCCTCGGCGTCCTCGGCGCCGACGATCACGACCTGGCCACCGGTCAGCAGCGGCACCAGCAGCTCCCGTACCGACATGTCGAAGGACAGCGGGGTGACCGACGCCCAGACGTCGGTCGCGGACAGCCCGGCGTACGGGCCGAAGCCGGTGAGGACGTTGGTGACCCCCCGGTGTGGAACCGCGACGCCCTTCGGCGTGCCGGTGGAACCGGAGGTGTAGATCACGTACGCGATGTCGTCCCCGGTCACCTCGACCGGCGGTGGGCCGTCCGGCTGACCGGCCAGCTCCGGCCCGTCCACGGCGACGGAAGCGGCCACCGGCACCGAGTCCCGGTCGGCGCCGTCCACCACGGCGATCCGCGCTCCCGCGTCGGCGACCATGCCCCGCAGCCGCTCGGCCGGCCAGGACAGGTCCAACGGCAGGTAGGCGGCACCGGCCCGCCAGATGCCGAGCAACCCGACGATCATCGCCAGGCCGCGCCGGGCGCCGAGCGCGACCACGTCACCGCGCCGGACTCCGTGGTCCCGCAGCAGGTGCGCGAGCCGGTTCGCCCGGGTGGCCAGCTCGGCGTAGGTCAGCACACCGTCGTCGGCCCGCACGGCTACCGCGTCGGGGCGGGTCGCGACGCTGTCGGCCAGCGCGTCCATCGTGGTCGACCAGCGCTGATCGGGCGTGGCCGGTGCCGGTGGGTCGGCCCGCTCGGCCAGCGCCACCTCGCCCACCCGCAGGGTGGGGTCGGCGATCACGGCGGTGAGGAAGGTGACCAGATACGCCCCGAGCCGCTCGATCGTGGCCGACTCGAACAGATCGGTGCGGTACTCCAGGTAACACTCCAACCGACCGTCGGTCTCGGCCGCGCCCAGCATCAGGTCCAGCTTCGCGGTGCCGGTGTGCACCAGCGGCACCGCCTCGGTCACCGTGCCGGCCAGGGTGAGCGGCGCGCTCGACGCCAGATGCCCGTTGAACCCGGCCTGATAGACCGGCGAGTGGCCGAGGCTGCGCTCCGGTTGCAGGGCCTCGACGACCCGTTCGAACGGCACGTCGGCGTCACCCAGGGCGTCGATCAGGTGCTCGGAGACCGCGACGGCGTGCTCGGCGAACGTCGTGTCCGGGCTGAACCTGGCCCTGATCGGCAGGGTGTTGAGGAAGTTCCCGATCAGCCCCTCGGTGTCCAGGCTGGGCCGGTGCCCGATGACCGCGCCGACCACGACGTCGTCCTGGCCGCTGCACCGGGACAACAGGGCCTGGTAGGCGGCGAGCAGGACCGTGAAGGGCGTCACGCCCAGCGAACCCGCCACCGCCTTCAGCCCGCCGACGAGTCCGGCGGAGATCCCGAATTCGACCACCGCGCCGTCGTGGGCGGCGACGGCGGGCCGGGGGTGGTCGGTCGGCAGGTCCAGCAACGCCGGGGCGCCGCGCAGTCCGGACACGATCCGCGCCAGGCGGGTCGCCCCGAACTCCGAATCCAGCTCCGCGCGCTGGCGCGCGGCGTACTCGCCGTACGTCAACGGCAGGTCCGGCAGGTCCGGACGCTCGCCGGAGCGCAGCGCGGCGTACCAGGCGCCCAGTTCCTCCCGCAGCACCCCGACCGACCAACCGTCGGACACGATGTGGTGCATGGTGATCGACAGGATGTGGTCGGTGTCCGACAGCCGGACCACGAGCGCCCGGATCAGGGGTCCCGAGCGCAGGTCGAAGGGCTTGCGCACCTCGTCGGCGAGGATCCGTCGCGCCTGTTCCTCCCGGTCGGGGCCGTCGGGGCCGTCGACGTCGACGACCGAGAACGCCGCCCGGTCACCCGGTCGGACCAGCTGCACGGGCGTGCCGTTGCGTTCCCGGAACACGGCGCGCAGCACCGGGTGCCGGATGACGACCTCGTCGATCCCGCGCCGCAGCAGCGTCAGATCGAGCGGACCGCGCAGCCGGACCACCTCGGGCACGTTGTAGAGCGCGGAGCCGGCGTCCATCCGCTCCATGAACCACAACCGCTCCTGCCCGAACGACAGCGGGTGGGCCGACGGGTCCCGGTCGACGCCGTCCAGTCCGTACCGCGCCCGGGCCCGCCGGACGGCGTCCCGCAACTGGCCGGGAACCTGCTCACCGAACCTTCGCAGATACGCCTGGACCAGGTCCCGGTCGTCGGCCAGGAACGGGAAGTCGGTCAGCACCATGTGCCTGATCACCAGCATCGGCACCGGGCCGCGCAGCGGGCGGAAGTCGGGGTTCCACAGCCCGCCCTTGGCCGGCGGCAGGTCGTGGAACTCGCCGATCATCAGGCCCTCGCGTACGTACTCCAGCTTCAGCGCCTGCTGCGTCGCGTCGATGACCCCTTCGATCCGGTCCTGCGCGAGATTGGGGAAGAGCACAAGAATCGTGGCGAGCTGGGCCTTCTCGTCGCGGTCGGGCGCGATCTTCAGGAACCAGTCGCGGTAACCGCGCATGATGTCCGCCACCTCGGCGGGGTCGTCGGCGGTACCCGGATAAACCGCCAGGTAGAAACGCCGCCGGTCGATGGACGGTTGGGCGAATGGGCAGACATTTCCCTTGCGCCCGAGTTCCGGGTGCGGGCGGCACAGATATTCCTGAGCCCATGCGCTGATCGCGCGGAGCGGTTCGGCATGGTTCTGGAGCGCCGGCGGCAGCGAGCCGCCGTCCACCTCGAATGGTTCGACGAGTATGCGGTCCGGATCCGCGGGGTGCCTCAGCACGATTTTTCGCCCTTTGTGTCGGGGGCGGGTCGGCGAACGGCCGCGCCAATTCCGAGAATGGCCGCACACACTCCGACCACGGCTGTCGTGGCCAGTACGGCGCGTTGACCACGTGCCCGCCGCAGCGCCTCCCCGTAGGGAGTGGTCGTGTGTGAGATCATGGTGTAAAGCGGAAGCCAACGGTCACCGAGCAGCCGGTTCAGCATCAGGTCCGCTTTCCGGTTCAGCACGAACAGCGGCGACGTGACGTGCGTGCGCAGCTCTTCGAAGTTCCGTTCGGACAGGTCCGCCAGCACGTCGGTGTTCGGTTTGCGCAGCCGCTCGTACCTCGGTAGCGCCGCCGACCAGTCGTCCCCGCAGTCGTCCAGGCAGTCGTCCAGGACGAGGCAGTCCTCCAGCGCGGAGTTCATCCCCTGGCCGTAGAACGGATAGACGGCGTGGGCCGCGTCGCCGATGAGCACGACCCGGCCGGCGTGCTGCCACATCGACGTCCGTACGGTGACCAGTTGGCCGACGGGGTTGGCCGCCAACTCCTGTGGGATCTCCGGCGCGATCGTCATCAGGTCGGGAAACCGCTCACGCAGCAGCCTCGCGTAGTCGGTCGCCGAGGTGATCGAGTCGAAGCTGCCCGGCCCGTGGCGGGGCAGGAACAGCGTCGCGGTCAACGAGCGGTCGATGTTGGGGTGTGCCACCACCAGCCCGTCCCGCCCCGGCCACACGTGCAACGAGTCGGGTACCCGGCGGCGGTCGTACCGCGGCCCCGCCGGGATGGAGAACTCCTTGTAACCCCAGGGCAGGAACGTCTGCTGGAAGTCGGCGGGCAGGCCGCGCTGGAGTTCCGCCCGCGTCGCCGAGAACGACCCGTCGGCGCCCACCACCAGGTCCGCGGCCACCTCGAACCCGCCATCGGGCCGGTCGGTCTCGAAGCGACACACCGAGGGTTCCGCTCCACCGCCCCGGCGCAGGCCGGTCAGTTTGGCGCCGAACCGGAAGCTGACCCCGGGGATCGCGGCGGCGGTGTTCACCAGCAGCGTGTTGAGGTCGTGCCGGAGAATCGAGCGCAGGATCTGTGACCCGTCGGTGCCGTAGGGGTGGAAGGCCAGCCCTCCGTCGCGGTGGTGGACCATGCGCCCGCGCATCGGCGCCGCCGCGGCGAGCACCTCGTCGAGCAGTCCGGCGCGGGCCAGCGCCTTGATCCCGCGTTGGGACAGGCCCAGGTTGATGGACCGGCCAGCCGCGCCGGGCTCGGTCCGCGGATCCGGGCGCCTTTCGTGGACGGCGACCCGGTAGCCCCTGCGTGCCAGCAGGATCGCCATCAGGGAGCCGGACAGTCCCGCGCCGACGATCACGACATTGTCGCCTCGCCCCATCGCCCACCCTTTCACCCTTGGACCACCGCCGGCGGATGCCGGGCAGTCATCGGTCGGTTCGACATGCCAGGCCGTCGACCGGGCCGTCCATTCGTCGCCAAAAGCCGATCCGAGTGTCAACCGTTCCCACCGAATTGGTGGAAACGGTCTGTTGCGGCATCATCCCGAGCGGCCAGGGCATGGCTACGATCCAGATGTTCCACTATTTGATACAGCGCGTTTCCAGGACCCGACATTGCATCCGGATATGCGCGCGAAAAGTCAACTCCAGCTTTGTGATGACTGAGCTACCAGTCAGTCTGTCGATTCCCTTCGAATCGCGCTCTCGATCGTACCGGGAACCGACTGGACGCCGACTGGACGTCGATTGGACGCACTTAAAACGTGTCCAAAGTGACCGGACAACCACTTCCGACCCAACACCTGAACCGAATAAATGAACTTTTACCGACATTCGGCTCGGATTTTTCGGCATCGATCGCCCGTCAAGCTGCGTCAATGAAGTAAACAGTATCATTCTGTCGCGGCTAGTTGATACCGGTCATCGCCGGACATGGCGACTCGCCGATTGTTGCGGACGGGAATATCGGCCCGTCACGAAAATTGACCCGCTCCGAGACGAGGGCGCGTTCGTCCGACCGGTGGGGCTGCCGTTCAGCGTCGTCCCGACGTACCCGACGTACCCGACGACCGGTCACGCCCGAGTTCCGCCCGGACCGTCTCGACGTCGGGATGGTCGAGCTCGGCGAGGATGGTGAGGGCCCTGCGCCGGGCGGTGCGGGCCACGCCCGGGCTCCCGGCGACCTGGTGGGTGTCGGCGAGCCGGATCAGGATGCATGCTTCCTGGTAGAGCTCGCCGAGCTCGCGGTAGAGATCGAGGGCTTCGCGGTAGCAGCGGACGGCGTACGTGTGATTGCCGAGGCGGTAGTGGGCGTAGCCGAGGCTGTCCCAGGTGGCGGCCTGACCGGAACGGTTGTCCAGCTCCTGGAGCAGGGCGAGGGCCTGTTCGCAGGCGGGCAGGGCGGCGGTGTGCTCGCCGAGCTGGGCGTGGTACCAGCCGATCGCGTTGAGCGCCGCGGCCTGCCCGTGCCGGTGCCCCGCGCCGGAGTAGAGCTCGAGCGCCTGCCGGGTGTGGTCGAGGGCCGCCCGGTACCGGCCCTGCTGCTCGCGCAGGTACGCCCGGTGGTGGTGGGTGTGCGCCTGCCCCACGGGATCACCGCCCTTGATGTCCGCGTCCAGGGCCAGTTCCAGTTGGCCATGGGCGTCCTCATACCGGCCGGTCTCGGTGTAGGCGCGGGCCAGGGTGCGGTGGATGGGAGCGGCGGCCACCGGGTCGGCCAGCCGCTGCACTGCGACGGCAGCCGTGGTGGCGACCGCCACCTGGTCGGACCACCGCCGGTTGCGTTGCAGGAAGCCGGCCAGCGCCCACGCCAACCGCCAGGCGTGCTGGTCGTACCCGGTCTCGACGGCGTGACTGACCATCGCGAGCAGAACCGGATGTTCGGCGGTCAACCACTGGAGTGCGCCGTCCCGGTCGACGAACCGTTCCGGGACGGTGCCCGACCGGGGCGCGCCGAGGGTGACCGGATCGCGGTTCGGGCTCAGCAGCCGGTCGGCGGCGCTCGCGCTGTGCAGGTAGTGGTCGAGCAGCCGTTCGGTGGCGGCCTCGTCCGGACCGATGCCACCGGTCGCGTTGAGTCGGCCGGCGTACCCACGCAGCAGGTCATGGCAGGTGTACCGGCCGGGTGCGGCCTCGGCGAGCAGGTTCGCCCGGACCAGCTCCGCCAGCAGCGGCCGTACCTCCGGCACCGGCAGCGCGATCAGGCTGGCCAGGGCGGGCACGCTGAAGTCCGGACCCGGATGTTGGCCGAGTAACCGGAACAGCCGCGCGGCGGCCGGCGTGAGCGCCCGGTACGACCAGGCGAACACCGCGTCGATGTCGGTGGTCGGGTCGCCGAGCTCGAACACCTCCAGCCGCCGATCGCGGTCCCGGAGCTGGGCCGCCAACTCCCCCAGCGGTACCCGGTGGGTGGCGGCCCGCGCGGCGACCACGGCCAGCGCCAGCGGCAGCCGAGCGCAGCTGTCGATGAGGTCCGCGGCCGCGTGCGGTTCGGCGGCGACCCGCGAGCGCCCGAGGCGTCGGTTGAGCAGATCCTCGGCCTCGTCCCGGCTGAGCAGGTCCAGGGCGATCGGATGGGCGCCAGCGGTGGCGACCAGACCGGTGAGCGCCGCGCGGCTGGTCACCAGGACGAGGCAGCCGGGGGTGCCGGGCAGCAGCCGGCGCACCTGGTCGCTGTCGCGCGCGTTGTCCAGCAGGATCAGCATGCGGCGGCCGGCCAGCTCGCTGCGGTACAGCGCGACCTGCGCGTCGGGATCCGGCGGGATCCGCCCGGCCGGCACACCGAGCGCGTCGAGGAACTGGCGGACGACCTCCCCCGGTTCCACCGCCGGCCCGGACGGACCGAAGCCGCGCAGGTCGGCGTACAGCTGCCCGTCGGGGAACCGGTGGGCGACGCGGTGCGCCCAGTACACGGCCAGGGCGGTCTTGCCCACCCCGGCCGTACCGCTGATGGCGGAGACGACGACCTCGGCGGTGTTTCCCTCCTCGTTGAGCAGCCCGTCGAGGGTCGTCAGTGGACCGCTCCGGCCGGCGAAGTGGCGCGTCCCCGCGGGTAACTGTCGAGGTACCGGCACCGGTGCCGGGGCCGGTGCAGCCGGCCGGGAGCCGCCCGCCGGGCTCAGCTCCCGGCCGGCCGCCGCCTGCTGCTGGGCGTACTCCACCAGGGCGTACCGGGGCCGCCAGAACTGTTCGATCCCGGTGGGCACCGACAGGTGGCTCAGCCGGCCGTGGTCCTGGGCGAACTGGACACAGCCCTCGACGATGGCGCGCACCACGTCCCAGTCGGGTAGCTGGCTGATCCTGCCGTTGAGGATCGAACCGATCTGGCTCTTGCCCAGCCGCAGCCGCGTCGCCAGCCCTCGCAGGCTCGGTCCCCCGGCCTGCAGGCGCAGCAATCGCAGATCGTCACAGAGCTGTCGCAGCATGTGTCCGTCGTGGTCAGCCGACACCGCCAACCCCCGTCGTTTGTCCAGCGCTGTCCGGTCTGTCGGATCGCGACCGCGTCGCGACCTGGTAATACCGGCGGTGACTGTCCGGATCTGTCCACCGCACGCAGGGTCAACGTTATCGAGAGTTCGAAATGCACTCAATCATCCGGAGACACGCACGACCTTCACCCGATCGGCGTTCCGGTGGTATCCGGCCCGGCATCCGCCCTGGCAGCGAGCCGGCCGACCGGAACGCGGGAAACCTGCCGGGCACATGTGGCTCCAACCGGTCTCCGCTGGCCCTCGATCTCGCGGACCACGACGCACGGCACGACCAGGGCCATGATCCGGGGTGCGCTGTCACCCGGTTCGGGCGTACCACGGACCACGCGGTCGCCCGGAAAACCCGCATACCGATCGGTACGGGAAAGGCGCGGGACGTTCCTCACACGCCTGCGCGCCCAGCGTCCGGTGTGGGCGCGGCGCCGATGTCGTCCGGCGGGATTCAGAACGATTCGGCCCGCCGCCACGGTGGACCGACGGACGCTCACCCCGGTGCGAAGCGGGTGCCGGTCCAGCTCATCGTGGGTGGGTACCGGTCCACGGGCCAGGTCGGGGTTGTCGCGGCCCGGGTCGACGCCGGTCCCGGTCCACGGGCCAGGTCGGGGTTTGTGGGCACGGGCCAGTCGTGGCCCGGGTCGACGCCCGCGCGGCGCAGTGGAGCCGCGGGTCAAGGCGGCGTTGCGATCGATCCGTGGTCAGTGGGCTCCGGCGGTGATCCTGGACCTGAGCTGGTCGCCGAGCGTTCCGGCACCGTCGGCGCAGACGTGCACCCGGCACGACGCCACCGCTGACCAGTCCAGGTCGGACTGTTGGCCGCCCGCCCGGCGGAAGACATCGACGGTGCCCGGATACGGTTCCGGTGCGTGGCCGCGGGTCGCGATGTCGTTGGCCCGCCGCACCCGGAGCGCACGCCGGACGAACTCCGTGGTCTCGTTCTCCGCCACCACGTCGTGTGCCCGCCAGTCGTCCAGCACCCGCTCGGCCTGCTCCGTCGGGGACAGCGCCCGGAACACCGACTCCGGTCCGGTGGGACCGACCAGCATGTCGAACAGCGCGCCGGCCGCGTCGGGTACGTCGTGCCGGACCCGCCCGGTCGACGCCCCGGGTACGAGAGCCGGATCGATGACCGCGAGCAGCCGCACCCGCGAGCCGGAGTCGACCAGTTGCCGGGCCATCTCCAGCGCGATCACCGACCCGGTCGAGCTACCGCCCAGGCAGTACGGGCCGGCCGGCTCCACCGATCTGAGCGCCTCGACGTACCGGCTGGCCATGGCCGGTATCGTCGCGAGCGGCTCCTCGTCGGAGTAGAGGCCCACGGCCTGCAGACCGAAAACGGCGAACTCGTCGCCCAGCGCGTCCGACAGCCCGCAGTACGGACCGACCTGCCCGGAGAGCGGATGCACCAGATACAACGGCGGGTGGCTTCCCTCGCCGTACTGGATTTCGACAAGCGGCTCGGGCAGTCGGGCGCGCAGCTCCCGAAGCTCGGCCGCCAGCTTCTCGATCTCCGGGTTGACCGTCAGTACGTTCAACGGGAGCCGTATCTCGAACCTCTCCCGCACCGCGTTGACGACTCTCGCGGCGTCGAGTGAGTTGCCGCCCATCCCGAAGAAGTTGTCCCGGATCCCGACCGGGAACCCGAGAACCTCCCGCCAGCGCTGGACGAGCCACATCTCCAGGGGATCGCGAGGGCTGATCTGACGGTAGTCGATGGAATCGTCAACGGTTGGAGGCACTGCGCTCACCGTCCTTCTCCGACTCGGCCAGCCGCCAGCGTTGGACCTTTCCGGACGCTGAACGCGGGATCTGGTCGACGAATTCGAGCCGTTTCGGCACCTTGTGGCTCGCCAGCCGCCGGCCGCAGTGCGCGATCAACTCACCTCGGCCCAAGGTCGAGGACGGCTTCACCACCACCCGCACGCCGACCACGAATCCGAGCGTGGCGTGCGGAACGCCCACCGCGACCGCGTCGAGCACCCTGGGATGGCTCAGCACGACCGCCTCCACCTCGGCCGGGTCGACCTTCTCCCCGCCCACGTTGATGACGTCGTGCTCGCGCGGTGCCAGGAACAGGTAGCCGTCCCGATCCAGCCAGCCCCGGTCACCGACCGTGGCGAAGCCGTCCACTGTCGTCTCCGGTGCCCGGTGGCCCACGTACCCCTGCCGGGCTGGCCGTCCGGGGCTGCGCATGAACACGGTGCCGACGGTTCCCGGCGGCACCCGGCGACGTTCGTCGTCCATGATCGCTATCTGGGTCAGCACCCCACGGCCCACGGTTCCGGGGCGGGCCAGCCACTCGTCGCCACGCACCAGGGTCACCCCGATCTCCTCGGTGGCGCCGTACAGCTCGTACAGCCGGTGTGCGCCGAGGAGGTCGATCCAGCCGCGTTTGGTCTCCTCGTCGCAGCGCGCCGCCGTGTGCAGGACGGCCCTGAGGCTGGCGAAGCTCTCCCGGGGTGGCCGCAGCCGGAGCAGCTCGCGCAGGTGGGTCGGGGTGAGCTGCATCCATTCGATGGCGTGCTCGGCCACCAGTCGGATCGTCCACGACGGCTCGAAGAACGGCTGGAGGACTGTCGTGTTCCGGTCGAGGAGCGCGTCCAGGAACATGGTGAAGGGCGCGGCGTGGTGCAGTGGTCCCACGATCAACTGCCGCTGACCCGTACGCCATCCGGTGGTGCGGATCGCCATCGGCGGCGTACGAGCGGGATCGTAACCGAGCGGGTCGCGGTGCATCGATATCTTCGGCATCCCGGAGCTTCCGCCGGTCGCCAACAGGTACGCGGGAGCGGCTTCTCCCCACGCCCGGGGCGCGGTGCCGGTCGTTTCCGCCACGTCGATCACGCGCGGCTGATGGTGGGCGTCCAGGAGGTGGACCTGCCCGAACCGTCTGCCGAGGAAGCCGAAGATGCCCGCTCGCTCGGAGGGTGGCGCGGCGGGGTTCAGCGGGAAGAGGGGCAGCTCGGCGCGGAGCACGGCGGCGATGCCAACCGCGGACTGGATGGTGTTGGACGCCTCGACGACGACGCACGGCGTGCCCCGCCCGGCTGACAACGCCCGCAGCGGGCCGTCGAGTTCCGCTGTCCGCTCGGCCAGTTCGCGCCAGCACAACGACTGCTCGGCCAGCTCCGCGTCAAAGCCGACCAGCGCCGTCTCCTCGGGCGTCATCCGGGCGATGTCCGCGATCCGCTGTCCAACGGAGGTCCTCATCAGCGCGGATCACTCCCGCTCTGCGCCGGCGAGGGAGGCGTCCGCCCGGAGCAGCTCGGCCAGCCGCCGGACGGACGAGGCGGTCATGAACTCGTACACGTCCAGCGGCCGGTCGAACTCGGCCTCGATGGCCGAGATGATGCCGAGGGCCGACAGCGAGTCACCGCCGAGTTCCAGGAAGTCGTCCTGCACACCCACCGACGGCAGCTCCAGCAACTCCGCCCAGATGGCCGCCAGCCGGCTTTCGACCTCGTCCCGGGCAGGTGTGTACAACACGCACCTGCCGTCCGCGATCGCCGCCTCGACGTGGCCGGCGTCCACCGAACCGTCGACCACCGGCAGCGTCTCCACCACGAGCACGCCCGCCAGCGCTCCCGCACCGAGCCGCCGGTTCACGTGGTCACGCAGGATCGGCCCGCTCCAGTACTCGCTCAACTCGACAACCGCCACGGCCAGGTCCTGCCCGTCACGGTGGACGATCGTGCCGTCGACGGCCTCGACGCCGGGATGCTGGCTGAGCACTCCGGAGATCTCGGAAAGCGATGCCATTTCCTGCTCCTTCCACACTTGGCCCTGCTTCTTCCAGACCGCCTCGGCGCCGGTTCCTCCCCGGGCGGGCAGGTCGGTGACGGCCTCGGCCGCCGTGTCGTCAGCCCTGATCCGGTGGCCGCCCGTCCCCGGCCCGCAGCACCGGCCACTGCGACACGTCGGCCGGATCGGCCGGCATCGCCGCGCACACCACGTAGTGGCGCGGGGCGAGCGCGGTCGGGTGACCGGCGAGGGCGGCCATACACCGGGCATGCGCCTGCGCCGGGTCGCGGACGGACCCGCTCTCGACCAGGTAGGCGACCAGCCGCCGGCCGTCCGCTTCGGCGAAGACCCTGGTCAGGTCCGGGCCGAACGCCTCGTCGAGGACGCGCTGCACCTCGGCCAGCTCGACCCAGCAGGAGTCGACGAGCAGCCAGTCCGGTCCCCGGGCGATCGATTCGAGCCGCACGGCCGCCCGGATCTGCTCGGCGTCCAGGTCGCCGGCCGCGGCCGCCACCAGCAGGTTCTCCACCGCGAGCAGCAGGGAGCGCAGTTCGTCCGAGTTCACCCGGCCGGTGTCCCCGCACCACAGATCCAACCGCAGCACCTCGTCGACCTGGCAGAGGTCGAAACGCAGCGGCGACGAGCCTGGCGGCATCGGCCGCCAGCTCACGGACGTGGATCGTCGGGCCCGCTCGATCACGGCGGGCGCGCTGACCCGGTTCGGGACCGCGGTCTCGGCGACGACGCTGTTGAACAGCGGCTCGTAGTCGAAGCGCATTCCACGGTCGTGCTCGATCCGCCGCGCCAGCTCGCCCCGGCGGAAGGCGTCGTAGCGGCCGTGCCGGCAGCTCTCCAGGACCGCGGTCCAGGTCTGCCGGACGAGCGCGTCGAAGCGGTGCCCGCGCACTTGCAGCGCGGTCAGACTGGTCTGGGCCAGGGTGCCGACGTAGCGGGTGAGGCGCGGCTCGAACCGGTTGCTGGACAGGGTCGGGAACAGCAGGTCCCGGTAGCCGGTGCGCTGGGCGAGCACGGCACCGATCGCGGCGAGCACGATGCTGGCCCGGCTGGTCCTGGTCCTGGCCGCGATTGTGGACGCCGCCAGCGCGCCCGCCACCGACGACAGGCCGGCGCACACCGACTCACCGCCCGGGGCCGTCCTGGGCGTCGGGTAGAGGCACTGCGGCAGCCGGGACAGCTGATCCCGCCAGTAACGTAACGCCGCCTCGGCCTGCCGCCGCGAGCCTGGCGAAGACTCCAGCTCCACCTGGTCCAGTGGCTGGTGCCGGGGCGGCCCGACGCGCCGGGCCGACCGGTCGGCCAGCATCGCCGTGAACTCCCGCTGGATGATCTCCATTGCCCGGAAGTCGGCGGCCAGGTGTGAGACGTCCAGCGCGGCGGCCACCACCGTTTCGGCGTGCACGGCGACGGCGACCCGCAGCGGCAGGCCGGTCGGGTCGAGGGGTTCGGCCCGCAGCTGCCACAGCAGTCGCTGGGCGATGGTGGGCCGATCCGGGCCGTCACCGTCCGTCGAGCAGACGTCGAGCATCAGTACGCCGGCGTCCAGCACCCGCTGGGTCGGCGGTTCACCGTCGCGGTAGCGGGTGCGTAGACCTTCGTGTCTCGCCAGTAGCACGGCGATGGTCTCGACCACGTCCGCGACCCGCACGTCGCCGGTCACGACCAGCTCCGCGCCGACGGTGGCGTACGGATGTCCGGGCGCGCCCCGGAGCCACTCCAGAATGTTGAGCTGGCCCAGGGTCATCGGTTTCTCGGCGGCGCGTTCTCCGGTGAACGGCACCGCGACCGGCTGTGGTGCGGTCAGCCTGATCGGCCGCCGCCGAGGCCGGTCAGTCCCGATCATGCCCGCACTCCCCGGTTTCTCCACGACGGGTGTCACCAGCCGACGAACTGGCGAAGGTCGATGGGTGACGGCTCCGGTCTGACGCCGTTCGAAGCTCGTCGCCGGCCCATGCCAGGTGACCCGAATGGCGACCCTGATTCGAGTGTCGCCCACGACACGAGACCGGATCCCAGGCGATCTCCATGAGGTCTCCAATCGTATCCCGGGCCACCTAACCTAAACCCATCGAGGACCGTCAGGTCAAGCATTGCCAGATATTCGGAGAACGATTGTGAATCGATATCCGACCGATAGCACCCGAGGTCAGAATACGTATGTCGTATTGTCGAAACCGTCCGTCCACGTGCTGGCCGACGGTTATCCGTCGGCACCCGTTCGTCCGTCGGCAACCGTTCGATCAGATCTCGCCGGCGACGGCCGACGGCGCGGACGCCGGTTGTTGACAGGCGTCGCACAGCCACCCACGCCGGTACGGCAGGGGCCGGGCCGCTTCCTCCGACTCCAGCACGTCCGCCGTTTCACCGGCGAGAATCGCCCGCTCCAACCGGCGCAGTTCGGCACCCGGTTCCAGGCCCAGTTCCTCCACGAACAACTGCCGGCCCAGCCGGTAGGTGTGCAGCGCCTCGACCTGCCGCCCGGTCCGGTACAGCGCGATCATCAACCGGGCGCGCAGCCGCTCCCGGAACGGGTTCGCCGTGACCAGTTCGACCAGCTCGTTGACCAGTTCGTGGTACCGGCCAAGCCGTAGCCGCACGTCGATGTGTTCCTCGACCACGGCCAACCGCCGTTCAGCCAGCTGGGAGCCGATGGACTGGACGAGCTGGCTGCGTACCCCCACCAGCGGGATGGTGCCGTGCCAGAGCCGCAGGGCGTCGCGGAACGCACCCGCCGCGTCATCCGGTCGGCCGTTGCCCAGTCCGCGCCGACCACTGGCCACCAGATGGTTGAACGCCAGCAGGTCCAGGTCCCGGTCGGTGCACTGGATCGAGTAACCGGGTGGGCGGGTCACGATGGCGCCGGACCGACCGCCGGCGGCCAGGGTACGCCGGATGGCCGAGACGCAGATCCGGATCTGTTCCTTGGCCGTCGACGGGGGCGCGGTGTCCCAGACGGCGTCCACCAGGCGCTCGATGGTCACCAGTCGGTTGGGGTCGAGCAGCAACATGGCGAGAACCGTCCGCTGCCGGGGCGCGAACGACAGTGGGCCGTCCGCGCCGATGACCTCCAGCGGACCGAGAACACGAAACCACACGGAGTGCTCCTTCCCATCACAATGCCGGCCCAGGTCCGGGTGGTTCGACTTTCCGGAACCCTTGCCGACCGGGTGTCCAGGCCGCCTACGGCGACGTGGCTCGTAGACAGCGCGAAATGCCGGTCCGGTAAGCGAGACCAGGACCAGCCGGGGCCCAGGCCCTCCGACACCGAAGGCACTTCGTCGGTGCGGGGCCGCGAGCGGCCGGGACGGACCGGGCGGGCGCGGACGGCGCCGGGGGTTGTCCGGTTGTCGATTTCCGTCCGGCCGACCCGTGGGGCCGGACGGGTCCGGCTCCGGATCGATCCCGAACAATCAGCACCCAGGTCTCCCTCGTGACGGTTGCCCGTGGCGTTTCTCAGCCCGGTACGCGCACCTCGGGCTCTACACTGCGCAGGACTCCAGGATGTGATTGTGCGCCCCTCGCCAGAACACCGTCCTGCAAGCAATTGTTGTGGTCCTGTGATTCATGACCATGGATATCGGACAGCTGCGGACAGCCGGACGGAACGGAGCAGGTGAAATGCGACTCGTTCCCGGGAACGGCGGACAACGGCGGACATGGTGGAGACTTTGAGCTGTTCTTGAGGTTGTGTCGGCACCTGGCGGCGGACGGGTGATGATCTGCGGATTCCGGTGGGCGGGTCGAACCAGGTGGATGCGGCCGTGCCGGGGCAGAGGCCGGCCCGCGCGGGCCCGCACCGGACAGGTCCGCCGCCGCCCGACCGGGCGCTGATCAGGGATCCGGCGGAAGCTTTCCCCCGGCCCTCGACCGGCGGTGTCCGGAACCCGACTGCCGGACACCGGCCGAACGGTCCACCGCGGTCCGCACCGACACCGGCCGAGCGGTCCACCGCGGTCCGCACCGACACCGGCCGACCGGCCCACGCCGCCAAGGACCGACCAGGAGCCGTCCGCGCCGACACCGGCCGACCGGGAAGCCCGACCGTGTCGCGCAACGCCCCGGCCGAACCGCCGGGTGCTGACCTGGCCGTGGTCCGGCCCGGTGGTCGGCGAGGTCGTCGAGTGCCGCGCCGGCAACCATGGACCTGGCCGTTCCGGCTGCCGAGACTACGCTCGGGACCCGAGCTCACCACCCCGGCCGCGACCCGCCCTCGCCGTTTCCCTTCTCCGGACGAGAACGTGGCCGACCGGACCGACCCGCGCGAGCCTCGTCGCCGAGCGTCGTGCCGGCCGGCACACCCGGCACGGATGCGCCGGCGGATGGGTGAGGGTGGTCAGCGCTCTCCGCTCAGCACCCCGGCGAGGAGCTTCCACACATCGGGGTCGCGTAGCAGCTGTTCACGGTCGACATCGAACGACCTGCTGCCGACGGAGTCCGGGGGTGGCTCGTGGTCGCGTGAAGAGAGGAACAGTGGGGTGCCGACCCGCAGGTCGAGTCCACCCTGCGCGGCCAGGAGCAGATATCTCAGATACGCGCCGAACCCGTCCGTGAGTTCCCGGTGGATGAACTCGTCCAGGGACAGCCGGTCGACGACACCAGCTATCAGCCGGTCGTACCGGTCGGCCAGCCCGGCGGCGACCCGCGGCAGGTCGTCCGGGTACTCGCCGAGCAGCTCCGCCGACCAGCTCCGGGCATCGTCGAGCTCGCCCGCGGCCAGGTACGCCGAGGAGCCCTCGAGCGAGGAGACGAACTGGTCCCGGAGCGCCCCGCCGGTCACCGCCGCCGCGTCGAAGAGCACGACCGTGGGCGGTACCGCGGGTGTCGTGGCGCTGATCGCGTCCGCGACACGGGTCGCCAGGGACGCCCCGGCGCAGTATCCCAGCACGGCCCGGATCGGACGACCGGTGCCCAGCGCCTCCCCCACCCACTCGTCCAGGTGGGCGTCCAGCCGTGGGGTCGTACCGGAATCCAGCCGGTTGATCTGGAGGAAGCAGAGTTCCGCCGGTGTCCCGGCCGCCAGTTCGGCGAAGCCGGCGGCGGCACGCCCGCCGGGAAAGTCCAGGCACAGTACGAGGTCAGGCCCCCGATCGCAGAGCTCTCGCCACACCGTCAACTCCATCGCGACCTCCCTCGCGTCCTTGCGGCGGTCGCCAGCCTCCGGTAGTCGACCTTGCCGCCCGGGGTGTGCGGAAGCTGGTCCACGGCCCGGAACTCCACGTGCCGGTTCGGCACCCCGAGCGTCTCGACCAACTGCCGGCGCTGAGCCTCGTGGATCGCGGGATCACCCGCGCCGAACAGGCACACGACGTCGTCGCCGGGACAGACCACCGCGGCCGGCTGTCCCGGTCGTTCCACCATCCGCTCCAGGTCGTCGAGGCTGGTCCGAACACCGAAAATCTTGACGATGCGCTTCGTTCGCCCGGTCAGGTACAGGTAACCCTCGCGCAGGTAGCCCAGGTCTCCCGTGTCGAGGGTCGTCACCTCGTTGCCCCGGCTCAGGTCCGCCCGGCAGGTCGCGTAGCCGAGCATGACACCCGGTCCGGCGTAGTGGACCGCGCCCTCGCCCGGCTTCGCACCGTCGCGCGCCGGTGTCGGCCTGATCGTGATGGTGCCCCCCGGCACGGCCACCCCGACCGAGCCGAGCCGGGCCGGCAGGTCGACCGGGTCGAGGCAGGCGATCCGCGAGGTCGCCTCGGTCTGGCCGTACATGACGAAGAACCGGCCACCCCGATGTTCCATCAGCCGCCACAACCGCGTGACCAACTCGTCGCCGAGCCGGGCACCCGCCTGGGTCATGGTGCGGATCCGCGTACGGTTCAGCAACGTGACATGTGCCGGGCCGAAGGCGGCGTAGGTCGTCGGCACCGCGGCCAGCGAGGTGGCTCCCGCTCGGGTCAGCTCGTCCCACATCGCCAGCGACAGCGGCGACCGGTTGCTCAGCATGATGCTCGCGCCCGCTCGCAGGTGGCTGTTCAGCACCGACAGCCCGTAGGCCCGGCTGATCGACAGCGTGGTCGGGGCGCAGTCCCCGGCCGTGACGCCCAGGGCGCGGATGACCGCGTCGGTGTTGCCGGCCAGCCCCGAGTACGACAACCGGACCACTTTGGGGCTTCCCGTGGATCCGGAGGTGGCGAGGAGCAACGCCGTCTGCTCGTGGATGTCGGTCACCGGCTCGGTGCGGCGGCGCCGGAATATCCGCACCTGCCCCGGTACATCCTCGCCGGGCAGGTAGCCGAGCTCTCGCAGACCCGCCTCAGTCCCGGGAGCCGGCACGACGAACTCGGGTTGGTAGGCCGACAGGATCTCCGCCGAGGCCGGCATGAACATGACCGTATGACCGAGCCGCAGGGCGGCGAGATAGGTCAGCAGGGTGGGCAGGTCCCGGTCCCCCGCGCACAGCACCAGCGCCTTGCGGTCGTGCCGCAGCGCCCGTTCCACCGTGTCGACCAGGTCACCGAGGTCACCGTACGTCAGCGGCCGGCCACCGGCGACGGAGACGGCCGGGAGCTGTGGCGCCGCGTCGCCGTGTGTCACCAGATCAAGCATTGTCACCGCCATTCGTCGGATCGGTCCAGGCAAACCGCGGTGAGTATCGATCAGATATCACCTGACGATCGGTGACGCCGGTGTCGGGACCGGACCGGCGGTACTGCGCCACGGCGCCGCGGAAGCCGCCGATCGGCTTGGATATGCGTTGGATAGGCCACCGATACCGGAGGGCAGAACAAAGGAACGATGGCTGACGTGTCGCGGCGAACCGTGTCGCTTTCCGCCCAGCAGGAGCGGATCCACCTGTTCGAAGGGCTGGACTCCGGCTTCTGGGCCGACAACCTCGCCTTCGTACACTGGATCGACGGCGATCTTGACCGGCCGGCGCTGACCGCCGCCGTCGCCGAACTGCATCGGCGGCACAGGGTTCCGCCCGCCCGGTACCCGGACGGTCCAGACCAGAGGATGTCCGAACCGGAGGGCTACCGACTCCCGTTCAGCGACCTCGGTGCGGACGCCGATCCGGCAGGCGAGGTCCGCAGGCTCCTCGACGAGTCGGCGGGTCGCCTGTTCGACCTCGCCGCAGAGGCACCGGTGCGGTGGACGCTGTACGCGTTGGGTCCCCACCGGCACGCGCTGACCCTCGTCCTGCATCGCATCGCCTTCGACGCGGGGTCCACCGCGGTCATAGACACCGAACTGTCCGCGCTCTACCGTGTCTTCCACACCGGAGCGGAGCCCGTACCGTCCTCAGCGGGGACGCGGTCCGCGGGCGACGCGACCCGGCGTCACGACCGCACCGGACGGGACCTGCCGGCCCGCCCCGAGCGGGGGATCCAACCCATCGCCAGCGCCCCATCACCGCTGCGGCCCCCCTCCGACCGGTATCCGCGGGCCGGTATCGGGATCACTGGGCACGCCTGCGGCACGCCCGTACCCGAGCCGCTGATGCACCAGGTGCATCAGTTGGGCGACAGGGCGGGGACCTCGACGTTCACGGTGCTGCTCGCGGCGTTCGCGGGCCTCCTGGCCCGACACGCCGGGCATCCCGACCCGACGCTCGGGGTGCCCTGCGCTGGCCGGGCCGAGCCGGAGGTGGAACCCCTGGTCGGATGCCTCGCGAACACCGTCCCGGTCCGGATCCGCCTGGCCGGCCTGAACACCTTCGCCGAGCTGCTGTCGCATGTCCGGGACGTCATCCCCGACCCGCACCACGATTCCGAGGTGCCGGCGACGCGGCTGGTCGTGGCGCCGCGTCCGGGCGGGAGGCCGTTCGTACAGATGATGTTCCAACCGAACCACATCCCGACCGAGCCGCTGCGGCTGACCGGGCTCACGGTCACCGCTGAAGGCCGGACGCCCGCCCCCACTGACGACGGTCCAACGGTGATGGTCGGCAACGGCCACGACGGTCCGGTCGGGCAGGAACGGCACCGGACCGGGCCGGCCGACGCCGACACGGTCGAGGACCTGCGGCAGGACTTCCAACGCATCCTCGAACAGGTCGTCGCGGACCCGGCGATCCCGCTCGCGAACCTGCTCGCCCTCCCGGCGACCGCCTCGGCGGACGCCGAGCACCCGACCCAGGAGGAGTCCGGTGACCGGAGGGCACCGCACGGGACGACCGGGCGGGTGGCCGCGCTGTTCGCCGGGTTGCTCGACCGCGATCAGATCGGCGTCGACGACAACCTCTTCGCCCTCGGCGGCAATTCGCTGCTCGCCGCGCGACTCGTCGCGCTGGTGCGCATGGACTTCCAAGTGGAACTGACCCTACTCGACCTGTTCGGCAATCCCACCGTGGCCGGTGTCGTGGCCTTCATCGAGGGAGCCACCGGCACGGTCGGTGCGCATGGTGACGTCACCAGCGCACCGACAACCTGACCGACATGACTGCCGAGAAGTCCGAAAGTCAACGCCCGCAGTCGAGCGTGGCTTCCAGCGACCCGTGACAAGGCGGAACACCATGACCATCCGCGCTCTCATCTGCGACGAACTGCCAGTTGTCCGGGACGGCATGCGGACGCTGCTCGATGCCGTGCCGGACATCGACGTGATCGACACGACCGACAGCGGCATGGAGGCCATCGTGCTGGTGCGCACCGCACGGCCCGATGTCGTGGTCACGGACCTCAACCTGCGGACCATTTCCGGCCTCGAGATGATCCGCAGGATCGGCAAGGAGGAGTCGCCGCCCAACATCGTGGTGTTCACCAGCTCCAACGCCGACAAGACGGTCAGCGACGTGCTGCACGCGGGGGCGAGCTGCCTGCTCGGCAAGGACGCGAGCCCCCAGGAACTCGTCGCCGCGATCAGGGCGGCGGCCGCGGGCCGCGCCATGCTCGCGCCGGACGTCGCGCAACGTCTGGTCACCTGGTTCCGTGACCAGCCGGACACCGCGGAGTCCGTCCAGTACCCGGAGATGACCGACCTCACCCCACGCGAGCGCGAGGTGACCCAGATGGTGGCGCGGGGCATGTCGACCGAGGAGGTCGCCCGGGCGCTGATCATCGGCGTGGCCACCGTGCGTACCCACCTCTACCGGGTACGCACCAAACTCGGTGTCCGGGACCGCGCCCAACTCGTGTCCCTGGCGTACCGGTCCGGCCTGATCCGGTCGGCTGGACGCGGCTCCGACGGGGAGAATCCCTTCCCCCGGGAAAACCTGCGGGCGAGCTGACCCTCCACCGGACCCAGGGTTCCGGCGACTCGGTCGGCGTGGCGGTCCCGGCCCTCCGCACGGAAGGCCGGGCCCCATCCACCGGGGCGGCTTCGCCCGGGTAGCCGACCAGGATCAGGCGATGCTGGGAGACGGACTGGTTGTGGCGGCGTCCGCGGCCTGCTCAGACTCCCGAAGTGCCCGCGTCGTCACCCGCGAGGCGAATACGAGCGCGGCGAGCGCCAGCCCGATGCCGGCGGCGAGGAACGTCGTCTCCGTCCCCCGCCAGTGGGCCAACGCTCCGCCCAGCAACGCGCCCACCGGCACCACACCGAGCACTATCAGGCGGTAGGCGGCGGTGACCCGGCCCAGCAGTTCGTCGGGCACGGCGGCCTGGCGAAGCGTACTGACCACGATCTGGTTCAGGGCTGTCGCAATCGAGCTGCAGAACCAGAGGATCTCGACGAGAACAACGCTGGTGCTCAGACCGAGGGTGACGTAGAAGGCGGCGGGCACGAGGGCGGCGAGCCAGGTCACCGGCCCGCCACCGAGCACCGGGACCACCTTCGCCGCGATCAGCGAGCCGATGATGGATCCCACCGCCGGTACCGCGATGAAGACCCCCCACAGCGAGGTCGGCACGCCGAGCGGACCGGTCGCCAGGAGCACGATCAGACCGCCCGTGGCGGCCCCGAACCCGTTGATCGAGGCGGAGATGAAGGCGACCCTGCGCAGCAGCCGGTGGTTCCAGAAATAGGACCAGCCGGCCCTGATGCTACGGACGATGTCGACCGGCGTGGGCCTGGTGTTGCTGGTGTCGCTCGCCGTGGGCAACATCCGCGGCAGCGTTATCAGGGCCAGCGCGGCGAGCGCGAAGAGTCCGACGCTGGTGGAGAACACCACCGCCGCCGACAGCGCGAAGAGCGCGGCGCCGGCCGGCGGACCGATGAAGGTGTTGATGGCCGACTGGGCGGCGAACAGGCGCCCGTTCGCCCGTTCCAGGTCTTTGCGTTCGACCAGGCGCGGAGGGACTGTCAGTGCCGCGTTGTCCACCATTGTCTCGGCCGTGCCGGCGAAGAACACCGCCAGGTAGAGGATGACGATGCTGTGCAGGTCGGCGACGAGGGTCAGGACCAGCAGAGCGAAACCGACCGCCCGGACCGCGTTCCCCCAGACCATGATGAGACGCCGATCCATCCGATCGGCGAGCGCGCCGGCCGGCAGGGTGAAGACCAGCCACGGCAGGAACTGCGCCACGGTCATTCCGCCGACGAGCAGAGGATCTCGGGTCACCGCCACGGCGAGCAGCGGCATGGCCGCCATCACCAGGCCATCGGCCGTGTTCGACAGGCCCTGCGACAGCCACAGGCGGGTGAAGTTTCGCCCTAAACTCATGTGCATGCACTCCCTAGTCCCGGTGTTACCTCAAGGGGAAACCAAGTGTCGTCAGGGCTCTGGTACCAGCATTTGACGGACGGTTACCGGAGGTCTTTCCGAACCAGTGCCCTACGCTGCAACCTGGGCTCGACGACAGCAAAGCCACAGGTCTCGAACGTGCTCACCCTTCCGTGGAAACTGTGGGGATCGAACCCGGACTCCGGATCCCGGTCGTCCTCGGGATATGCCTCGATGAGGTCGGCCTTTTCCTCCCGTGCCCAGTCCACCGCCCTGTTGATGAGCACCCTGAGCAGGCCCTGGTGTCGGTACTCGCGTGCCAGGTAGACGCAGACGATGGACCAGATGCGCGCCGGGTCGTCGCCCTCGAGCAGCTTCGCCGCACGAGACCTGCCCAGCCGCGGAAATCCCAGCCGGGGACCGACCCCGAGCCAGCCGACCGGAACGCCGTCAACGGACCCGACGACTCCCACCCGTTCTCCGGTCTCGATCAGCTCGGCGAGCATGGCCTTGCGGGCCGCGGAGCGACATCCGGAATAGTCCTTCGACTCCATCCTGAAGTACATGCACCAGCAGTACTCGACGAGCCCCTTGGGTCCGAAGAACCCGTCCAGCGCCGGCCAGTCGCCCGGCCCTACCACAGTCGCCACGAGATCACTCACAAGTCCCACTTTCCGGAAGCGTCCCGGCCGCCGGTTCAGGTAGGTTCCACCGACCTATTTCCAGTTGACTTCCAGCGGCAGACTGACGACACCGTTCAGAAAGTTCGAGACGAGGTGTCCGGGCTCGCCCGCGAGCGAGAAGGACCGCACGTGCTTCCGCCAAAGATCAAAAAAGATCTTCAAGCCGGCGACGGCGACATGCTGACCGATACACCTGTGTACGCCAAGCCCAAATGTCAAGTGCTGGTTTGGTAAACGGTCGGGGATGAACCTGAACGGCTCCGAGAACACCTCCTCATCCCGGTTTGCCGAGGCGATCCAGGCGCTGATCAACGAGCCCGCCTGGACGTCAGTTCCGGCGAGCGTAGCGTCCACGGTGGTGCGTCGCAAAACGTGGTTTACCGGGCTCGCCCACCGCAGTGCCTCATCGACGAACCTCTGGTCGGTCCGCTCCTGACCGGCGAACCACGACCACAACTCGTCATCAGCGGCCAGCAGGATCAACGTCTGGTTGATCGTCTGGGGCACGGTCGGATTGGCGCCCATGAGAAATGCGTACGCGTTGAGCAGTGCCACGTCTCTTCGGGGGTCATTGACAACGTCGGCGGTGAGCGGGCAACGCCCGCTCACCGAGTCACCATCGGGACCGTTTTCCAGCACCTCGCCGAGAATGGTCATGATCGTCGTGTGTGCCTCGAAGAGGTCGAGGCGTTGCTGGTACTCATTCCCGACCGGTGCGGTTCCCCCCATCGCGCGGATGGTCGCCCGACCCGTGACCGGCCACTCGCTCGGTGGGATACCCATCAGCGTGCCCGTGATCGTCATTGGCAAGGTGATCATGCTGGCGCAGAAGTCGAAGGACTCACGGGTCCGGATGGTCTCGAACAACTCACGCATCCGCTCTTCGATCCCCTCCTGGAGCCGTTGCGTGGCCTGCACCGTCATCAACGGGGTGAAGATGCGTTTGAGCGCCGAGTGCAGTGGCGGGTCGGTGAGATGGATCGCCGCGCCCGCCGAGGAGTCCCCGTTGACGCCGCGCACGGTGAGCATGGTGCTGTAGGCCGAGGAGAAGGTCACGTGATCGGTCAGCACCCGCCGCACATCAGCATGGCGGGTCGCCGCGAAGAACTTCTGACCGTCGGGGGTCTCCTGGAGATGGAGACCGCCACTCGCCCGCAGTTGCTGCCACACGGCGTGCATGTCGCCGGTCGCATACTGCGACTCGTCGTAGATCTCTGCCGAGATCAGACCGATTGTTTCAGGAGCGGTGCGGACGATTTGCATGGAACGTCTCCTTGTGCGGCGGTTAGGCGCGCAGCCCGATGTTCTCCGCGCATCTCATGTAGAAGCGCGACGCGACCGACCACGCGGTGATGCCCCGGGCACCCAGGACCTGCATCGCACCGCGAACGAGTCGCACCATCGCGTCCTGCTGGACCAGCTCGAAACGCCGCACCGCCCCCTCGCCCGCCTCCGCCGCGCCGTTCGCGATCTCGTACAGGCGCGTGCCCAGGGCGTGCAGCTCCGCGTAGGAGCGGATGAGCGGGAACATCAACCCGTCGAGGTCGACGAGGAGCCGGCCGAACTGTTCCCGGGTGGAGGCGTGCTCCCAGGCGGTCCGGAACAGGCCGATACCGAGTCCCAGCACGTAGGCCGCATGACGCACCCTGCACTCGAGGTCTGCCACGTGGCCGTGGCCGACGTGCTCACCTGGAGCCTCGGCACCGTTGCTCGAGGTCAGGCACGGTTGGTAGGCATTTTCGTAGCCCAGGTACCCCAGGCTCAGGCTGATCGCGCAGCCGACCCCGAGGCCGAGACCCAGGCCGCCCTCGTCCTCGGGTAGTTCGACCCGGTCGAAGCCCAATTCCGCGAGGGTGCTCGCCAACGCCGTACGGCGGGCCGCCGAGCGGGCGAACAGCGGCTCCACCCTGATACCGGCGCCGACCGGTTCGAGGACCTCGACCACGGTGTCGACAAGCTCTCCACCGAAGCGTTGGAGGATCTCCAGACAGCGGCGGGCACACTCCTCCTTGAGGTCCACGGAGATGGTGGACAGCATGATCTCCGACGACCCGGCGGCCAGGGTGAGTCCGGGCGACTCGGTGAGCCCGGAGAGCAGTTCCGCACGGACGAGGTCATCGTGGTCGGACAGGTCCGCGAGGCTCCGCCAGCGGCGGAGAACCTCGTGCCCGACCTGCTGGCAGGTCTCACTCGTGTACAACTTCGCGACGGCGGTGTCGGCCGCCGTCACATCGGTCCGCAGGAACACCTCGGTGGCCGCGCGAGCCACCGTCGTGGCGCACTCGATCTGCCCTTCGAGGAGCTGGAACTCATCGCGGTCCGTCGCCACGCGTAGTGCCCGCAACCACCGCGCTGCTCGAACGACGTGGTCGATACCGGTGCGTTCGATGGCCAGGGCGCCGTCGAGCAGGGCCCATCCGCGGCCCTCCTCGCCCACCCGTCGCCAACTCTCAACCTCCACGTCGCGGAGGCTCACCCGACACATCTGCTCCGGCTGGATGGTCTCGACGAGTTCGACAGTCACGCCGGCGGCCCTCATGTCGATGACGAAGAGGGTGATGCCGTCGTACTTGTGTCCGTCCTGTCCCGTGCGCGCGGCCACCAGCGCGGAACCCGCGATGTCGCTGTAGATGCTGAACACCTTGACGCCGTTGAGGACGTACCGGTCGCCGCGGCGTTCCGCCCGCGTGCGGAGGGCAGCGAGGTCGCTTCCCGCGCGTGGCTCGCTGTAGAGCACCGTGGCGATCTCCTCGCCCCGGCTGATCCGCGGGAGCAGCTCGCGCTTCAGCCGCTCCGATCCTGACTTCAGGATGAAGTAGCCGACGATCTGGACGGTGAGCGCGTACACGAGATCCGGCAGGCCGGTTGCGATGAACCGCTCGAACAGTTCGACGCCGACCCGCGTCGGCGTTCCCGAACCACCGAACTCACGCGGCCAGTCCGGGGTGAGCAGGCCGCGTCGACCGAGCTCGCGGTACGCCTCGGTGATGGCTTCCGCGTCCATTCGCCTGGAGCGGATCACGAGGTCACGCCAGCGGGGCGTGTCGACGAGTTCTTCCAACGACGCGCCAAGGTCGGGCCCGTCACCTTTGTCGCTGTCGCTGTCGCCGTGGTTCGTGTGTTCGTTCGGGCTCGAACCGAGGCCGGCGGCCGGCAGACCGTTCCTGATGATCTTTTCGATCGTGGCGACATTGTCGGCATCGCTGAGCAGATCGTAGTGCGCACCGGGGAGGTCGTGGAATTCGACTTCGCCCGATGTCATCGTCCGCCAGTCGCACCTGGAGGACTCGGCGGCGCGGATCGAGACAACGTCGAGCTCTCCTGGCGTGGGACGCCACCTGCCGAGAAGGCGGCTGTTGTGCGCGAAGATCTCGAATCGTTCGGAAAATGTCTCGCTGTCCATGCCCAGGATCTCGGCGGCTTCGGATGGCGAACCCGCCGGCAGGTCTCCGTTGTGTCCGCTCAGCTTCAGCGCGTCGCCGACGAACCACCGCAGTTCCTCGGCCGGTGTGGGCTCCACATATTCCACGCCCGGCCACGTAGAGTCGATCAGGATCACCTTCGGCCGATGCCCGCGTCGATCCAGGAAACAGGCGATCTCCCAGGCGAGAGCGCCGCCGAATGACCAGCCGCACACCACATCAACGTCTGGACGCCTGTCGCCGAAACCCTCGACGTACCGCTGCGCGAGATCCTGGATCGACGCCGCCGGATCTCCGTCGACGAGTGCTTCCGACGACGCTTCCAGCCCGAAGCACCGGTATTCGGGAAGTTTCCGGACCAGCGGTTGATAGGCGAGCAGGCTGCCGCCGACCGGGTGCGCGAACAGGAGAACCCGCTCGGAACCGCCCGGCTGCCCGATTTCGATGAGACTCGACCCGCCTGCGATGGTCGACCTCGTACCGAGAAGAGTGGTGAGACGTTCACCCTCATGGCGCATGTCGCCGCCTCTGATGTCGCGATCCATGTCCGCCTACTCACCGGCCAGAAGTCGGGCCATGTCCTCTTCGGTCATCCGCTCGATGGCCTGCTCAAGCTCCTCGGGGGAAAGCCTGGCCAACCTGGCGCGCTCGACCTCCAAGGCCATGCTCTGCACACTTGAGTCGTTGAAGAACACGACCAGAGAGATCGTCGTGGAGAAGAGTTTCTTGATCTTGGAGACGAGTTGGGCGGCCTGGAGACTGGTCCCGCCCAGGTCGAAGAAGCTGGCGGTCTTCGAGAAGTCGGTACGGCCAAGGATCGGCCCGAATGCCTCGGTCAGCATGCTCCGTTCGATGTCCGTGAGGTGTTCCACGGGTTCGGACTCGACGGTGAAATCGGCAGCGGGCAGCGCTCGTTCGTTGATCTTGCCGCTCGCGTTGATCGGGAGCTCAGCCATCATCACGAAGCTGCTGGGCCGCATGGTGGACACGAGGTGCTTGCGGCAGTGTTCCCGAAGCGTCACCTCGGAGACGGAGCGGCCCGCCCCGGTCGCGCAGTACGCCACCACCCGCTTCTGATCCCCGTCCTGGCGGATCTGGACGTACACGTTGCGAATTCCGTCGACGGCGCGGAGCACACTCTCGATTTCGCCGACTTCGATCCGCACGCCGTTGATCTTGACTTGCCGGTCGCGCCGCCCGACGTAGACCAGCCGACCGTCGCCGTTGTGCCGCACCAGGTCACCGGTCAGGTAGACGCGAGCTGAGGGATCGCCGACCGGATCGGGGATGAACTTCTGCCGGTTGTCGTCGTCTCGGCGCCAGTATCCCGACGTCAGCCCGACTCCGCCCAGCGCCAACTGCCCGATGACGCCCTGTGGCACCGGCCTGTTGTGCTCATCCAGCACGTACGCGGTGTGGTTGTCCATCGGACCACCGATGGGCAGGGCGGCCGACGGCAGCGGCTCCACCAGTTCCTCGACGACACTGGTGACGGTGCATTCGGTGACACCGTATCCGTTGAATATGCGACGGCCCTTGCCCCACGCCCGTACGAGCTCATGGGAGAACGCCTCGCCGCCGACGAAGACAATGCGCAGGTCATCCAGGGGTGCGGGATCCAGCAACTTCATGACCGATGGCGGCAGGTCGGTCACCGTGACCCGGTGATCCTGCAGGAACTGCTGGACATCCACCATGCTCAGCCGCATCGCGGAGGGCACAAGGTGAAGCGACGCACCGCTCAGCAACGCGCCGAACATCTCGAAGATCGAGACGTCGAACCCGCAGGACGCATAGCCGAGGACCCGGTCCTCCGGCACCAGCCCGAACAGCGTCTGAACGTTCCGGATGAAGCCCAGTATGTTGTTGTGGCTGATGAGCACCCCCTTGGGCGTGCCCGTACTTCCCGAGGTGAACATCAGGTACGCGACCATGTCCTCGCCGGCCGGCACCTCGGGCAGGCTCGGCAGAACCTGGACGTCGGCCGGCAACCGGCACTCCAACGCGGGCGAGATCCCCGCCGTTGTCGAGTCACAGACCACGCGGTGCAGGTCGGCGTTCTCGATGATCGCCTCGATCCGGCCGCGCGGGTTCATCGCGTCGATCGGGACGTAGACCGCGCCCAGCGCCATGAGCGCCAGGACGGTCGCCGGGAAGTCGGGCGACGGTTCGAGCGCGACCCCCACCCGGCTGCCGGCGCCGACTCCGGCCGCGCCCAGGTGGGCCCGGATCATGTCCACCCGCCGCCGCAGTTCGCCGTACGTCAGCCGCCGCGTGGGAGTGCTGACCGCCACGAGATCCTCGTGCTCGTTGGCGACCCGGCTGAATTGCGCGTAGACGTTGCCGGTGGGTGCCGGCGACTCAGCGCCGACGCCGAGACGTGCCTGCACTCGGCGGGACTCCTCGTCATGGACCCACAGTTGTTGCATGCTGACGTCCGGCATCTCGATTGCCGTCCGCAGGATCCCGGCGAACACCCGCTGCATGGTGATGATCGTCGCCGGATCGAAGATGTCGGTGTTGTAGACGGTATGGAGTTCGAGATCATCGCCTTTCGTGACGATCGTCCACTCCTGGAAGAACTTGGCGCGTGTGGTGTCGGGCGCGAGTTGGACTATGGACACTCCGTCGAGGTGGAGTTGGTCCGTCCACTCGTTGATCGTCAGCGTGTACTGGAACAACGTGGATCGCGACGGATCCCGCTGAACATCCGTGTTGGCGATGATCTCCTCAAGCGGAAGAGTTCCGTACGCCTGGGCGCCACGTAGCCGCTGCTGAACCCGGACGAGACGTTCCCGGAAGGTCTCGTCCGACTCCAACTGGCAGCGTAGCGGCAACATGTTGATGAAGAATCCGATGGTTCTTTCGCATTCGATCTCGCCACGGTTCGCGTTGGGCATCCCGAAGATGACGTCTCCGGAGCCCGCGTACCGGTCGAAGACACTGGCCATCACGGTGGCGTATACCGTGGCCGGCGTGGTCGACATCGACACGGCGAGCTGCCTGACCTCTGCCCCGAAGCCCTCCCAGGTGCTCGATTTCACGGCACCCGCGTAGGTGGCCTGGGCGGGCAGCGGACGATCGCCGGGAATGTCCATGACCTCGACGCCGCGCAGGGTCTCCGACCAGTAGTCGACGCTCGCCTGCCACGCACCCGCCTGCATGCGCTTGCGCTGCCACGCGCTGAAGTCGGCGAACTGCACCGTCGGAGGCTCCACGTCCGGCACGGCACCGACGCGCCGGGCGTTGTACTCCCGCACGAATTCGTCGAAGAAGATGGCGGACGATACGCCGTCGAAGATGATGTGATGAAGGGTCACTCCGAAGTAGTGCAGATCATCCCGGACCCTGATCAGATTCGCCTTCCACAGCGGGAAATCCGTCAATGTGAGCTTGACCTCGGCCAGCTCGGCCATGATCCGGTCGGCTTCAGCCACGGAGGGCGCGGATATCCTCGCGACGACGACCTCAGGGTCCTCGACGACGCCCTGAAAATACTCATCGTTCTCCACGAGAACATAGGTGCGCAGCGCCTCGTGGCGCATGACGATACTCGCGAAGGCCCCGGTGAGCGCGTCCGCATCCAGCTCGCCCTCGATCCGGAACGCGTACGGGACGTTGTAGGTCGTCATCCCGGGTTGCAGCCGGTCCACGAACCACAGGGTCTCCTGGGAATAGGACAGGGGAACGTTGTTGCGATCCTGTCGGGGACGCGGTCCGTCGGTCACCTGGAGGCGTGCGCGCGCCAACATGTCGGCAAGCGACCGCTTTTTATCCGCTGCGGTGGTTTCCTGCACTGAACTCACACGGAGCTCCCTTCACGTTGGTTGGTGACACGCGGACGCATCCAGGCCCACCGGATCGGCGTCGGGTCGGGTCGGTCACCGGAGAGTCCTTTCGGGAACCGGGGTACTGGTTCCCTGGCCGTCCGGGCGGAGTGCCAGGTGCGCCAGCTCCGAGATGGCGATGGACAGCACGTCGATGCCGCGCAGGTAGTCCGACAGGACGATGTGCTCGGTGTCGGCGTGGTCGAGCCGGCTGTCGCCGGGGCCGTAGGTCGCCATCGGGATGTCCCACACCTCGGCGAGGGTGTTCATGTCCGACGTGGCGGTCTTCACCACCAGCCTCGGCCGGGCGTGCAGCCGGCGGATGCCGGACACCAGCGCCCGGACCACCGGGGTGGACCGGCCCGTCCGGCAGGCCGCCACGGAGTTCAGCACCTCGAGGTTGCCGACCGGCAGGCGGTCACTCAGCTCGCGTACCAGCACGTCGGTGTCGAAGCCCGGTGGGGTACGGACGCTGATGTCGGCGGTTGCCGTGGTCAGGTCGGCGTTGAGCTGGCAGAGCGTCGCCCCCGGCTGGTCGAACAGGCCGTGGCTGGCGTCCGGCCCGAGCAGGTCGACCAGCGCGGCCCAGCAGCCGACGGCCAGGTCGGACGCCTTCGGCGCGGGGTTGCTGGGGTGCGTGGCCGGGCAGGTGACGGTGTAGCGCAGGTCGAGCTTGCCCTTGTAGCCGAGCACGACGCTCGACCAGCCGCTGGGTTCGCCGATGATCAGCGCGTCCGGCTTGTCGTGGGTGGCCCGGATCGCCATCGCCCCGCGTGAGCACGGGGTCTCCTCCTCCACCACACCGACCACCACGATCCGGCCGGGGAAGTCCGCCGCGCTGGCCGCGGCGCAGATCATCGCCGCGAGCGGTCCCTTCGCGTCGACCGCGCCCCGACCGTAGAGCCTGCCGTCCTCGGAGCGGACCGGGAGCTGGCCCGGAACGGTGTCCAGGTGGCCCAGCAGCATCAGGGTCGGCCCGGCACCGCGGTCGAGCACGCCGATGACGTTGCCCACCACGTCGATGTGGGTCCGGAAGCCCAGGTCCACCATGGCCTCGGCCAGGAAGTCGGCAAGCGCCCGTTCCTGGTACGACGGGGAGGCGATCTCCAGCATTCCCCGCAGCAGCCCGGCGGCACAGGTCTCGGTCACCTGGCCGGCCGGAGTGAACGCCCAGTTCATCGTCGCCCTCGTTCCAGTAGGTGTTCGACGATGCGGTCCGCGACGTCGATCCGGTCGCCGAACGCGGACTGGAAGCCGGCGAACTCGACCCGGTGGTTGACCTCCAGCACCAGCAGCCGGCCGTCCCGGTCCTCGATCAGGTCGACACCGGCGATGTCGGCGCCGACCGCTGCGGCGGCGTCGATCGACAGCTTGGTGATCTCGGGGGTCGGTTCACACGGTCGGGTCCGCCCGCCGAGCGCCACGTTGGTCCGCCACAGTTCACCGATCCGGTAGACGGCGCCCAGCAGTTCGCCGCCGACCACGATCGCCCGGATGTCCCTGCCGGGCTTGTCGACCAGCTCCTGTACGTACCCGAGGTGCGACTGCGGGCCGGGCAGCGCGGCGACGTACTCGAACACGCCTTCGGCCGCCGCCCGGTCGGGTAGCCGGACCACGAGCCGGCCCCACGAGCCGACCAGCGGTTTGACCAGCGCCGGGTAGCCGATGACCTCCAGCGCGTCGAGCGCGGCCTGCGGGGTGAGGCCGAGTGCGGTACGTGGCATCGGCAGCCCGGCCGCCTGCAACGCCATGGTGCTGCGCCACTTGTCCCCGCACACCTCGATCGCGTCCGCGCTGTTGATCACCTCGACGCCCGCCGCGGCGAGGCAGCGGGCCGCGTACGCCGCCCGGACCTGGCCGATCTCCCGGTTCAGCACGGGTCCCCGGGTCAGGTCGCGCCGGCCGGCCACGAACCACTGTCCCCGGGTGTCGACGTGTTCGAAGGGGACACCGCGACGTTCGAGCGCGTCGAACAACCGTTTTTCGTCCGCGCCGACCCGGCTGGCCAACACGGCGATCCGGCCGTCATCCGGGTGCGCTGGTATCGCTGGCACATGACCCTCCGTGGTAGAGGACGACGCAATTCGACTGCCGCCACGTAAAAGACGCTACGGCGGCCCGACATCGAGCGCGTCCGCGACAAGTTCATCCGCCGGGACGCATTGCGTTGACTTTTCCGGCCGTGGCTACGCGTTCCGCTTACCCCGACTGCCGGCCGTCCGCGCGACAATGTGCCGGACCCAGGAACACGCCAGTGGAAAGGAAAACCGTGGAACACACGTCACAGCGGATACCGGTGCTCGCCCTGTGGAGCGCGCCGCGCAGCCGGTCCACCGCTTTCGCCCGGATGATGGCGGAACGGAACGACCGGGTCGTCGTCCACGAACCGTTCTCCCAGGTGGTCGACTTCGGCGAGTCGCGGGTGGGTGAGCTGGTCGCGCACAGCGAACACGACGTGCTCGCCGCCCTGCGCGCGATCGCCGAGAAGACCCCGGTGTTCTTCAAGGACACCATGGACTTCCACTATCCGGCGCTGCTCGCCGACCACGCCTTCCTGACGGCGGCGACCCACACCTTCATCATCCGCCACCCGGCCGAGGCCATCGCGTCGCACCATGCCCTCAACCCGAACCTGGCCCGCGACGAGATCGGCTTCGCCTGGCTGTACGAGCTGTTCGCCGCCGTGCGGTCCGCCACCGGTACGACGCCGGTCGTGATCGACTCGGACGACCTGCTGGACCGGCCCGCCGACACCGTGCGGGCGTACTGCTCGGCGGTGGGCATCCCGTTCGTTCCGGCGGCGTTGAGCTGGCAACCGGGGATGCGGTCGGAGTGGCAGGCGACCAGCCGGTGGCACCAGTCGACCAGCCGGACCGGGGGGTTCACGCGCGGGTCGGGCGGTGGAACGGACGTGGTCTACGCGAACCCGGTGCTGCGGGCCCATCTCGAACACCACCTGCCCTACTACGAGCTGCTGCGCGCCGCCGCGCTCCGGCCGTGACCACACCGCGTGACGACACCACCGGAATAGTCAGCTGGATTACCCGGCAAGTACACGGAAACGTCGATCGACACATTCACGGTAATCATGGTGCAGACGAAAAGAACGAGCCGGCGGCCTAGATTGGAAATACCAGGACCATTCCAGGGAGGGGAGTCACTTGACGGACATCCTCATGCCCGCCGCCGTCACCCGCCGATGCGATCCGGTCGACATCTCCGGTCATCGCAACAACACGGCCATCTCGTCGGCGACGATGACAAAATCGGGCCAGTTCAACGTGTGGGGGAACTCGTTCGCCGCCGAGTATCTGCCCGAGGGTGGCAGCCTCGTCCAGGTGGCCGGCGTACCCTTCCGGTTTCCGCCGGTCTGCGCCGGTCCGGACAACGTCCGTTGCTCCGGACAGTTCATCGCGGTACCGGCGGGTCACTACGACTGGCTGCACGTGTTGGCGGCGGCGGAGCGGCGCTGCGAGGACACCCTCGAACTGACCTTCGGCGACGGCTCGGTCGACGCGGAGCCGCTGCGGGTCTCCGACTTCTGGGCGGCACCGGCCTGGTTCGGCGAACTCCTGGCCTTCGAGAGCCCGGTGATGCACTACCCGCACCACGTGCAGCGGGGCGTGTCCGCGCTGATGTGGGCGCAGCGGGTGCCGGTGACCCGGCGCGCGAGCCTCGCCGGCATCCGGCTGCCCCGCAACGTCGCGATACACGTCTTCGCGCTCACCCTCCAGCGCGCGGAGGCCGAGGCATGACCGGTGACGTGACGGCACGGACGTACATGATCAGCGGACCGGAACCGGAGCTGTGGTGCCGCGACCTGATCAGCTGCCTCCAGGCCACCTTCGGTGCCCTGCTCGTGCGGGCCGGCGCCGACCCGCTGGCGGTGCTCGGCGCGGGCTGGCGGTTCCTGCACCTGCCCGGCGACGTCAGGTCCGACGAGTTCTACTACCCGTGCCAGGACGCCGATCTGGGCGCGGCCCTGGCACCGCACCACCAGTTGCGCGCCCGGTGGTGGCAGCCCGCCGACGAGGACGACGTCTGGCGGGAGGTCCGCGCGTCGCTGGCCGACGACCGGCCGGTCATCGCCGCGGTGGACAACTTCCACCTGCCGTTCCGGCCCGCCTACGGTGACGTGCACGCCGCCCACCTCGTGGTGGTCTACGGCCTGGACGAGGTCCGCGGCCTCGTGTACGTCTCGGACGCGATGCCGCCCGCGTTCCGCGGTGCCGTCCCGATCGAGGCGTTCCTGCGCAGCTGGGGTTCGGCCAACCCGACCGACGAACAGGACGCCTTCTTCAGCGCCTCCCGGATCGACCGGCGCTGTCTCGACGTCCGGCTCGACACCCCGCCCGCGCCGCTGACCCCCGAAATGCTCGGCGGATACCTGCGCGCCGACGTCGACGTCTTCACCACGGCCACCCCGGCCCGCACCGGTCTGGCCGGGTTCGACGAGTTCGCCGGGGAACTCGTCGACCGGTGCCGGGCCGGGGACGCCGCCGCGTTGCGCGAGCTGTACCCGTTCGGCTGGGGCATGCAGGCGCAGGCGTCCCTGCACGGTGAGCTGCTGCGCCGCTGCGCCCGGGAGTGGGGCGATCCGGCGCTCGCCGGGGCCGGCCGGGCCGTGGAGGCCGTCGCGCACGCCTGGACCGGGTTGCGGATCACCGGCGCGCACGGTCTCGACGATCCCCGTGCGGTCTCCGCCGACATCGCGCACCACGCCACCGTGCTGCGCGGCAAGTACGCGTACGCCGTCGATGCCGTCAGCGCGACGGTCTGACCCTCCGGGGAGGACAGCGATGAACAAGCTGGCAGCGTTCGGCGGCACGGCGGCCGTGCCGAAGGACCGGCGCCGGGTGGACTGGCCGCTGGTCGAGGACGAGGACCGCAAGGCGGTCCTCGACACGCTCGACGGCGCCCGACTGGTGTCCAATTCCGACGGTACGAACGCGGTCGCCACCCTGGAGGAGCACTGGGCTCGGCGGTTCGGCTTCGACCACTGCGTGGCGGTGTCCACCGGCACCGCCGCGTTGTCGCTGGCGTTGGCCGCGCTCGGCGTCGGGCCGGGCGACGAGGTGATCGTGCCCGCGCTCAGCTTCATCGCCACCGGGCTCGCCCCCGTACACCAGATGGCCGTTCCGGTGTTCGCCGACGTCGACCCGGTGACCTTCAACCTGGATCCGGACGACGTCGAGCGGCGGATCACCGCGCGGACCGCGGCGATCATCCCGGTCCACCTGCACGGCGCCCCCGCCGACCTGGACCGGCTCACCGACATCGCGCGCCGGCACGGCCTCGCCGTGGTCGAGGACGCCGCGCAGGCGCCCGGCGCGACCCACCGCGGGCGACCGGTCGGTGGGATCGGTGACGCGGGAGCGTTCAGCCTGCAGGCCACCAAGAACATCCCGACCTGCGGTGAGGGGGGCCTGCTGGTGACCGGCAACGCCGCGCTGGCCGAGTCGGTACGCCGGGGCCGGCAGTTCGGCGAGGTGATCGAGAGCGGCCGCGAGCGCGACTACGTGTCCTACGGCCTCGGTTGGAACCACAAGATGAACGCGATCCAGGCCGCGTTCACCAACGCGCAGCTCAGCCGGTTCGACGAGTACGAGCGCAGGCGGCAGCGCAACGTCACCGATTTCCTCGCGCGGCTGGCGGTGCTGCCCGGCCTGCGCGTGCCGACCGCGCTGCCGGGCACCACGCACGCCTGGCACATCCTGCGGTTCCGGTTCGACCCGGCCGCGTTCGGCCTCTCCCGGGTACGCCCGGAGGCCCTGCGTTCCGCACTTCGACGGCTGCTTCGCGCCGAGGGCGTACCCATGTCGCAGTACCAGCTCATGCCGCTGCCCGACCAGAGGGTGTTCGTCGACCGTGTCGGTTTCGGTTCGGGCTATCCGTGGACGGTGACCGGCGCCGCCGCCGAGCCGGCCGAGTCCCATCGAGCAGCCGCGCCGGGCCCGGACCACCCGGTCGCCCGGGCGATCATCGCGGACTCCCTGACCCTGCAGAAGCGCCACCTTCATCCGGGGTCGGGCGAGCTGCTCGGCCGCTACGCGGACGCGTTCGAGAAGGTGTGGGCGCACCGGGACGTGGTGGCGACGCTCGCGGCGGCGGCGTCATGACCGCCGCCCAGGACACCCTCGAGGCGGTGGCCACCCGGATCCGTACGCACATCGTGGACATGTGCGCGGGACCGGAGGGCGGCCATCTCGGCGGGGCGTTCTCCTGCGTCGAGGTGCTCAGCGCGCTGTACTTCTCGGTGCTGAACGTGGACCCGCGCCAGCCGGACGACCCGGCCCGGGACCGTTTCCTGCTCAGCAAGGGCCACGCCGCCCTCGCCCTGTACGCCACGCTCGCCGAACGGGGCTTCTTCCCGGTCGAGGAACTCGCCGGGTACGGGCGGCCCGGCAGCAGGTTGATGGGCCATCCGGTGCGGGTGGTGCCCGGTGTGGAGCTGCCGACCGGGTCGCTCGGCCACGGTCTCGCGCTGGCCTGCGGGTTCGCGCTGGCCAGCCGGTACGCCGGACGCGACGCCCGCAGCTTCGTGCTGCTCGGCGACGGCGAACTCCAGGAGGGTTCGGTGTGGGAGGCGGTGATCGCGGCCGCGTCGCTGCGACTGGACCGGCTGGTCGCCGTGGTCGACCGCAACGGGCTGCAACTGACCGGTCCCGCCGAGTGGATCGCGCCGATGGAACCGCTGGCCGACCGCTGGCGCTGTTTCGGCTGGGCGGTCCGGGAGGTGGACGGCCACGACGCCAACCAACTGGCGGACCACCTCGCCGCCGCGCCCTGGGAGCCGGGCAAGCCGAGCGTCCTGATCGCCCGCACGGTCAAGGGGCACGGGCTCCCGTTCCTCGCCGGCCGGGCCGCCAGCCACTACGTGAAGCTGTCGGACCGCAACCACGCGCGGGCGCTGGCCGCCTTACGGGCCGCGGACACCGTCCGATGAGCCGCGCGCTCCGGGAGGCGTATCGGGACCGGGTGCTCGCCCTGCTGGACCGGCATCCCGACATGATCTGCCTGGACACCGACACCGGCCTGTTCAGCGCGGAGCACGCCGCGCTGGCCGGCGAGCAGTACCTCAACCTCGGCATCGCCGAGCACAACCTGATGGGCATCGCCGCCGGGATGGCCGCGTCCGGACGAATGCCGTTCGTGAACACGATGGCCGCCTTCGCGGCCTCCCGCGCGCTGGAAGCCATCAAGATCGACATTGCCTACAACCGGCTGCCGGTCCGGATCATGGCCACCCACGGCGGTCTCGCCGCCGGCCACCTCGGTCCGACCCATCAGGCCCTGGAGGACCTCGCCGTGCTGCGGGTGCTGCCGGGGATGACCGTGGTGGCACCGGCCGACGCGGCCGCCACGGAGGCGTTCGTCGAGCAGAGCCTGAGCCTGGCCGGTCCGCTCTACCTGCGGCTCGACCGCAAACCGTCACCGCCGCTGCCCGCCGCCCCGCCCCCGGTGATCGGCCAGGCGCAGACGCTGCGGCAGGGGCACGACGTGGTGCTCGCCTGCTGCGGCCCCTACCCGGTGCTGGCCTGCCTCGCCGCGGCGGACGTCCTCGCCGGGCACGGCGTCGAGGCCACCGTGCTGAACCTGCACACGTTGCGACCGCTCGACACCGACACGCTGGTCGCGGCGGCGCGGCCGGCCGCGCTCGTGGTGACCGTCGAGGAGCACTGGCGCAGCGGCGGCCTCGGCGGCGCGGTGGCCGAGGCGCTGGCGGAGGCGGCACCGACGAGGGTGCTGCGGCTGGGGATGCCGGACCGGTTCGTCGACGCGGTCGGCAACCAGGAGTACCTCCTCGCCCACTACGACCTCACCGCGGAGCAGGTTGTGCGGACGGTCCGCACCGCCCTCGACGCGGCAGCCCGCTCGGAAGTCAATGATCGAAAGGACCCCAACCCATGACCACCATGTACGCCTGCCCGGAGTGCGCGGACGACGTGCCGATCAACGATTCGGTACGGCTCAACGAGATCATCGAGTGCGCCGGCTGCCGGAACGAGTTGGAGATCGTGGCGCTGCGGCCGGCGGTGCTGGCGCTCGCGCCCGAGGTCGAAGAGGACTGGGGCGAGTGATCCGCGTCGCGGTGGTCGGTGCGGCCGGTTACATCGGCGGGGAACTGCTGCGACTGCTGATCGGCCATCCCGAGGTGGAGGTGGTGGGCGCGGTCTCCTCCCGGTTTCCCGGCAAGCGCGTCGACAGCGTGCATCCGAACCTGCGATCCGCCACCGACCTGCTGTTCTGCTCGGCCGACGACGTGGCCGAGTACGACACCGTCTTCCTCGCCACGCCGCACCGCGCCGCCATGACCCAGATCGACCGCTGGATCGGACACGCCAAGCAGGTCATCGACCTCACCGGTGACTTCCGGCTGGACGACCCCGAGGTCTTCCGGCGCTACTACGGGACCGCGCACGCCGCGCCACACCTGCTCGGCGAGTTCGTTCCCGGGATACCCGAGCTGTATCGCGAGCGGCTGCGCGGCGCCGACCTGGTCAGCGTCCCCGGCTGCATGGCGACGGCGGGCGTCCTCGCGCTGTACCCGATCCGGAACCTGATCGAACCCCACGTGCGGTTGGACGCCCGCACCGGCTCCAGCGGGTCCGGTGCCACCGCCGGCGAGGCGAACCTGCACGCCGAACGCAGTGGGGCGATGCGGGTGTTCGCGCCGACCGGGCACCGGCACGAGGCCGAGATCGCCCGACACGTCGGCGTTCCGGTCGCCATGACCGCGACCGGGGTCGAGGCGGTACGTGGCGTGCAGACGATCTGTCACGTCACCGCCAGACCCGGCGTCGACCGGTCGGCGATAGGTCGGGCGTTCCGGGAGCAGTACCAGGACGAGCCGTTCGTCCGGCTGGTCGCGCAGCGGCGGGGCGCGTACCGATATCCGGAGCCGAAGATCCTGTCGGGGTCGAACTTCTGCGACGTCGGGTACGCGGGCGACGAGGACACCGGCCGGCTGGTGACCATCGCGGCGCTCGACAACCTCGTGAAGGGCGGCGCGGGCAACGCGATCCAGTGTCTGAACATCCGGATGGGCTGGCCGGAAACCCTCGGCCTGTCCTTTTCCGGCCTGCATCCCGTCTAGGACCCGCATCCCGTCCGGGACCGGCGGCAACGCCGCTGACCGGCCAGCGCCGGACCCAGCGAGCGCGGCCCGGCCGTCCCCGGTCGGCGCCGGGCCCAGTCGTCACCCTAGGAGGACCGTGACCAGATCGCTGACCGTCGTCAAGTGCGGCGGCAACCCGGCCGTCGACGCCGCGGGCATCTGCGCCGACGTGGCCCGACTCGTCCACGCCGGCGAGGCCGTCCTGCTGGTCCACGGTGGCTCCGGCGAGATCGCCAGGCTGGCGGGAAGGCTCGGCGTGCCGCAACGCACCCTGGTCGCCCCGGACGGGGTGTCGGCCAGGTACACCGATCCGGCGACCTTGGAGGTGGTTGTCCTCGCGCTGGCCGGCGCGGTCAAGCCGAAGATCGTCACCGAGCTGTCCCGACTCGGAGTGTCCTCCGTCGGCCTCACCGGCCTGGACGGCGGGATGCTGCGCGCCAGCCGCAAGCCCGCCGTCCGGTCCGTGGTGGACGGCCGCACCGTGCTGGTGCGGGACAACCACAGTGGCCGGATCAGCGCCGTACGCACCGAACTGCCGGACACCCTGCTGCGCTCCGGTTTCGTGCCGGTGGTCTCCCCGCCCGCCATCGACGAACACGACCGTCCGGTGAACGTCGACGCCGACCGCGCCGCCGCGGCGCTCGCGGTGGCCCTCGGCGCCGACCGCCTGGTGCTGCTGACCGGCGCACCGGGCGTGCTCGCCGACCCCGGCGACGACACCAGCGTGTGGCGCAGCTACCAGGTGCCACGGACCGGCGCGCCCGGTGGGTTCGCCGGCGGCGGCATGGCGCTCAAGCTCGTGGCGGCGCGTGAGGCGCTGGCCGGCGGGGTGGCCTCGGTGCGGATCGCCGACGGCCGGGTGCCCGACCCGGTCAGCCGGGCGCTGGCCGGTTCCGGAACCACGGTGACCATGAGCCGCACGACTGCGACGCATCTCCCCCGCGACGTCGGTGTCGCGCTGTCCATCGGTTCCGCCACCGACGATCGTCGGGATCGGCCCGGTCACGACCTGGGGTTGGGCGGGCCGAGGTAGGGGAACCGGTTCAGCATGTCGCTGTGCGGCCGGAGCCCGGTCGGGGGGACCTTGCCGTTGGTCAGCCAGGCGAAGCGGTAGCTGAAGACGTCGTCGACGAGGGCCCGTCCGTTGGGATAGGAGGCGGGTCTGGTGCGGTCGTAGCGCAGGATGTCGGGCAGGCACTGCAACGCGGTCCTCCTGGCCTCCTCCGGTGCGTAGCCGCCCTTTTCCAGCAGCTGGGACCACGGTTCCAGGTAGTTGGCCACGTCGTCGGCGGGCTGCCGGGAGTTGTACCGGTTCTTCTCGCCGTCGGGGTTGATGAACGGGTTGATGGTCGGGTTGCCGCCACGGTCCAGCTGCTCCAGCGTGCCGTCCTTGCGGCGGCTGATCGAGGCCCACACCCCGATCGTCTCGCCGCCCAGGAGGTCGGAGGGTACGTCCAGGGCGATGGAGTCGACATTGTTGTCGGTGAAGTCGTCGTTTCCGGTCCACTTCATCCCGTGCAGGGCGCCCTCGACGTCGGCGAAGAACGGGTCGCTGCGCAGCCCGGCGAACAGCCGGATCGGTCCCGGCTCATCGATGAGCACGGGTTGCACCGTGCCGTCGAAGCTGACCGGAAAGGACTCGGCGAGGATCCGGCCCGCGGGCTCGGGCTGCCGGGCCTCGGGGCCGGTGGCGTACCAGGCGGTCCCCGTCTGGCTGCCGCCATCGTAGTCGGAGAACGTGAACGTGAAGGCGATGTCGGCGAGCGCGTCGCCGTCGGTGTCGACGTTGATCCGGTAGACCGCGCCGGGGTAGAACTCCGGACCAGTGACGGCAGGTGGGATCGGTGGCGGGGCGACGGTCGGGTTCGCGTCGATGATCAGCACCGTCCTGCCGGGGTCCTCCATCGAGGTGAAGGCGTACAGGTCGGTGAGTTCGAGGCGACGGTCGTCGCCGGGAAACCCCAGGTTGTCGGCGCTGAAGTGGTTGGACATGGTGTCTCCTGGACGGTCAAGGACAGGTTTCGACGGGACGGACGCCTGACGGCGCCGCGTGGTCACCGAGCGCGACCGTCCGGTCCGTCACGACCGGAGGCTAGCGAGCCTGGGACGGTCGCACAGGCGATTCGGATACTCGGGCCCGAGTGGACGACGGATCCAGGTCGAGTCCCCTTTCACTCAGTGGAAGCTCGGGCCCTCACCGGCGGACCGCACGGGATGATTCAGTTCCATCGATGTTCGTCCCGGAGGAGGTGCGGTCGCATGGCGTTCGCCCGGAACCAGTGGTACGTGGCGGCCCACGGCAGCGAGGTCGGGCGGGAACTGCTCGCCCGCACGGTGCTCGGCGAACCGATGGTGCTGTACCGCACCGGGGCCGGCGAGGCGGTGGCCCTCGCCGACCGGTGCGTGCACCGGCGCTACCCGCTGTCGGAGAGCCGGCTCGACGGCGACACCATCGTCTGCGGCTACCACGGCTTCACCTACGATCCGACCGGTGCCTGCGTCTTCGTACCGGGCCAGCAGCGCATCCCGCGCACCGCGCGGGTCACCTCGTTCCCGGTGGTGGAGCAGGACTCCTTCGTCTGGGTCTGGATCGGCGACCGGGACCGGGCCGACCCGGCCGCCATCCCCCGCGCGCCCTGGCTGGCCGACCCCCGGTACGCGGTGGTCCGCGGCATGGCGCCGCTGAACGCGCGGTACGGCCTGCTGGTCGACAATCTCCTGGACCTGTCCCACGAGACCTACCTGCACGGTGGCTACATCGGCACGCCGGAGGTGGCGGACACCCCGATCACCACGGAGGTGGACGAGGACCGGGGCGTCGTCCACGTCAGTCGGCACATGGACGACGCCGCGTGCCCGCCGTTCTACGCGCGCTCGACCGGGATCCAGGGCCGGATCACCCGCTGGCAGGACATCGAGTACCACCCGCCCTGCCTCTACCTCCTGCACAGCCGGATCGCGCCGCAGGGTGTCCTGCCGCCCGCCGAGGGCGAGGACAGCGCAGCCTTCCACGCCGAGATCGTCTACGCCATCACCCCGTCGACCGAGCACACCACGTACGACTTCTGGGCGGTCGCCCGCGACTTCGCGATCGACGACGAGTCGGTCAGCGAGTACCTCCACCAGAGCAACCACACGGTGGTGATGCAGGACGTGGCGGCGCTCGACATCCTGGAACGGGTGCTCGCGACCGAGCCGGACAGGTACCAGGAGCTGAGCATCAACATCGACACCGGCGGCCTGGCCGCCCGGCGGCTGCTGGCCCGCATGGTCGAGTCGGGAACGGTGGGAGCGGCGCGGTGACGCCCCGGGCCGGCATGCTCACCGGGGAGCGGGTCTACCGGGTCCACTGGCTGCCGGGCACGGACACCCTGCACGGGATCTGCCACTGCGGTGCCGAACACGTCGCGCAGGAGCCGGTCGAGTTGTGGGACTGGCTGCTCGCCCACCCGCGCGGTCACGAGCCCGCCCCGGCGCCGGCGCCCGACCCGTCGACGGCGCTGGCGGTCGGGGGGTGACCGGGGACGAGCTGGCCGGCGCGGAACTGGTGGTCGCCGGCCGGGACGCGGTGGCGGCCGAGGTCGTCGCGATCAGCCTGCGCCGCCCGGACGGCGCCGACCTGCCCGAGTGGACACCGGGGGCGCACGTCGACCTGGAGTTGGGCCCCGGCCTGATCCGGCAGTACTCCCTCTGCGGCGACCCGGCGGACCGGTCCGCGCTGTGCGTCGCCGTGCAGCGCGAGCCGGCCGGGCGGGGCGGCTCCCGCCTGGTCCACGAGCGGCTCACCGTCGGCGCCACCGTCCGGGTACACGGACCCCGCAACACCTTCCCGCTGGTCGCGGCGCGGCGGTACCTCTTCGTCGCCGGTGGCATCGGCATCACCCCGATCAGCCCGATGGTCGCCGCCGCCGACGCCGCGGGCGCCGACTGGCGGCTGGTGTACGGGGGACGCAGCCGCGCCACCATGGCCTTCGCCACGACCCTGCGGGACAGGTACGGCGACCGGGTGAGCCTGCATCCGCAGGACGAGGTCGGGTTGCTCGACCTGGCCGGGTGGCTGGATCGACCCGGCGCGGGACTCGTCTACTGCTGCGGCCCGGAAGCACTTGTCACGGCGGTGGAGGAGCACTGTCGTGGCTGGCCGCCCGGTCACCTGCACGTCGAGCGCTTCACCCCGCCGGGCGACACCGGGCCGGACACGACGATCGAGGTCGAGCTCGCGCTCTCCGGGCGGACGGTGCTCGTGCCGCCGGGTGTTCCGATCCTGCGGGCGGTGGAGGAGGCCGGGGTGCGGGTCCTCTCGTCGTGCCGGGAGGGGACCTGCGGCACCTGCGAGACCCCGGTGCTCGCCGGCGTGCCCGAGCATCGCGACACCCTGCTCACCGAACAGGAGCGGGCGGCCGGGGACACCATGATGATCTGTGTCTCCCGGGCCCGCACGCCCCGGCTCGTGCTGGAGCTGTGAGCGGCCGGCGCGGGCGGGGATGATGACGGGGTGCGCGGGCAACCGGGACGGTCGGTGACGAGCCGGGTACTGGCGCTGCTCGACGCGTTCAGCCCGGCCAGTCCGGCGCTGACCCTCAGCGAGTTGGCCCGTCGCGCCGACCTGCCGCTGTCCACAGTGCATCGGCGGGCCGCCGAGCTGGTCGAGTGGGGGGCGTTGGAGCGCGGCGACGACCGGCGGTACCGGATCGGCCTGCGGCTGTGGGAGGTGGGCTCACTCGCCCCGAGAGGTCTGGGCCTGCGGGAGGCGGCCCTCCCGGTCATGGAGGACCTGTACGAGGTGACCCACGAGAACGTCCAGCTCGCCGTCCGGCAGGACCTCGAACTCGTCTTCATCGAACGGATCGCCGGGCGGCACGCGGTGCCGGTGCTCACCCGGGTGGGCGGCCGGTTCGCGCTGCACGCCACCGGCGTCGGGCTGGTCCTGCTGGCCCACGCGCCCGTCGAGATCCAGGAGCGGGTGCTGACCGCGCCGCTGGAGCGGTACACCGAGCTGACCATCACCGACCCGAAACGGCTGCGTCGCCACCTCGCCGACGTACGCCGGTTCGGGTACGCGGTCAGCGACCGCCAGGTCACCATGGACGCCCTCTCGGTGGCCGCACCGATCCACGCCGCGGAGGGTGTGGTGGCGGCGATCTCGCTGGTGGTCGCCCACGACCGGGCGGACCCGGTGGCACTGGCCCCGCTGGTCCAGGCCGCGGGCCGGGTGCTCTCCCGGGCGCTGCGCGACCGCCACGTCCGATAGTCGCCAGCGCGACACCGGTCGATTTGCCATCGTTGGTGGGTGGGTACGCACTTCGAGGGGATCGTCGACAGGTTCCTCCGGGCCAGCGCCGGCTTCGAGCGGATACTACGACTGGTACGACCGGAGCGGTGGGGATGGCCGACACCCTGCCCAAAGTGGACCGTCTACGATCTGGTCAATCACATGACCAGGGGAAACCTGAACTACCTGGCTCTGCTTCGCGGCGCCGGTGCGGCGGACTTCCTCCGGATGAGGGATGTCGACGCGCTGGGACCGGATCCGCTGGGTGCCTTCGCTCGGTCCGTACGGGCGTGCGCGGCTGGTTTCGCCGTCTCCGACGCACTAGAGACGCAGCTCGACGAGACGCTCGACAGCGCCCTCGTCTCCTGGATCACCGAGAACTTCGCCCAGATCTACGCCGGCCTGGCCGAAACCCCCTCGGATCCGGCGACGACGCACCGGTTCTTCGCACCGCCCACCCTGACTGTCGGCGAGGACACGCAGGCCCTGCTGCTCCACCGGATGGGCAGGAACCCGGACCGCTGACGGGCGGATCGGGGAACTGTCTCCGGTTCTTCTCGCCCCGGGCGGCACGCCGCCGCGTCAACCGGACGGCGCGACCCGCCGCGGCGTCACCCGAACCTCGTCCATTTCCCTTCGGAGATCACCTCGACGGAACCGTCGACGACCTTGATGGCCGTCTGTTCGTCGATGGCGTAGGCCGGGCCGCCGATGTCGGCCGCCCACCGCTGGGCGTCGGCCAGGGTGTTGGTGGGGAAGGCGTCCAGGTGCGGGAAGATCGAGAAGTCGACGACTCCCAGGGTGCGGTCGTCCGGCGCGCCGGACCACTCGACGAAGTACTCCCCGATCCTGGGCGTCATCACCATGCTCCCGGCGCTCACCCCCACCCAGACCGTGTCGGGCAGCGTAGGCAGCAGATCGGCCAGCCCGGACTCCCGCATCCAGTGGCACAGGTACGTCGCGTCGCCGCCGTCGACCAGGAGCACGTCGGCCTCCCGGACCCAGGGGACCCACCGCTCCGCGCCGATGGTCGGCAGCGCGGTGAGTTCGAGGACGCCGAGCGACGCCCAGCCCAGGCCGGAGAAGTGCCGCCACACGGGCTCGGCGGCGGCGATGAGTCCCCGCACGGATGCCGGACCGCACATCGGGTGGCCCCACTGTGCGGTCGGGACGCACAGGGCGTTGCACTCGGCGACCGGCTTGCCGAGAAGCTGTTCGAGCGCCGAGCGGATGCTTGGGTTCGTGACCCCACCCGAGGTGAGCAGAAGCTTCAAGGTTCCTCCAAGTTCGCGCGTGGAAGTTGGCTGTACCTGAAGACCCGGGACCACGCGGGAACTCATCGTAGTTCGGACAGACTCTTCGGAGGTTCGCACATGCGGCTGACGTTCTGCTCACCCACCGCCAGCCGGCCACGGGCGAACCGCCCGGCGCGCCCCCGGCAGGGCGGCCAGGGCCAGGAGCAGGACGGCCACCGCGTACGCCTCGGCGGTGCGGATCAGGCCGGTGCCATGCACCGTCAACACCCCGGCGACCACGACCGGCAGGCCGAAGCCGACATAGCACACGATATAGATCACGGAGAGCACACCGGCGCGTTCGTGCGCCTCGACCAGCGGTAGGACGGTCTTGAGACCACCCTGGAAGCCGCCGCCGAAGCCGATGCCCGCCAGCGCGAGACCGACGAAGAAGCCGGCTGTCGATCCGACGGCCACCGCGGCGAGCGTGACCAGCATCCCCGCCACCAGGGCGCCGATGCCGGTGAGCATCACGGTACGAGCGGGAGCGTTGCGCAGGACGAGGACCGCCGCCGTACCGACCAGGGCGAAGACGAACAGGAGCAGGCCCGCCACCACGATCGACCGGTTCATCAGGGCGCGGACAAGGGCCGGCCCGAGCGCACCGAAGAAGCCGGCCAGCGCCCAGACGGCGAAGAGCACCGGACCGGCGACGAGCACCGGCCTCCGTACCCGGCGGGGCAGTTTGACATCCGGCCGCAGGCTACCGAGGGCACCCGGCATCCGGGTGACCGTCTCCGGCATCAGTACCACCCCCACCGCCTGGAGCAGCAGAATCGCCAGGATCACGAGGTAGACCAGCCGGGTGGGCGCGGGCAGGTAGCGGATGAGCAGCGCGGACAGCAGCGCGCCGGTACCGGTGCCGATACCCGGGGCGAGCGAGTTGGCCAGGGTCCCCCGGGAGCGGTTGATGTCGAGCATGGCGGCCCCGACCGTGCCGGTGGCCGCGCCGGCCGCCAGCCCCTGCACGACGCGCGCCGCCACCAACGCCGGTACGCCGGCCGCCGTCACGAAGACGACCAGCGCCACGACCTGCACCGCGATCGCCACGAGCAGCACCGGCCGGCGCCCGAGGTGGTCCGAGAGTTTTCCGACGGTGAGCAGCGACGCCAGCACCGCGAGCGCGTACACCGCGAACACCACCGTGGTCGTGATCGGTGTGAAGTGCCAGCGGGCCTGGTAGATCCCGTAGAGCGGAGTCGGCGCCGCGGAGGCGGCCAGGAACGACACGAGGATCGAGGCGAGCAGGACCAGCGACACGGTCGGGGACAGTGCCGTCCGAGGGGCCCGGTCCAGGGCGGCCCTGTCCGAAGGGGCCCGGTCCATGGGCGTCCTCCTTCCGCTGGCCGCCGGGCACGGCAAGTGCTCCGTACGGCACCGCGGAGTACCCACCCGCACGCCGTCGACTCCCCGGTACCCCGGCGCCCCGGTGCGGTACTCCGCAACGTCAGGCCCGGCCGATGCGGGTCAATGCGGTCAAGCGCGGGACTCATCTCTTACAAAATTGTCCAGCACTGATTTCAGGTCCGGAGCTGGGTGCGGAGCGATGCCGACAATTGATCGGCGGCGGGCAGGTTGGCGGGGTCCATGGCAGCGGTAGGGTTTCGTCAGCCCGAAAGCCGGGGATGCGTAGCTGTGCACATCGATTTGGGCGAGCCGAATGCCGCGGAACGGTTCTGGGAGGGAATGCGGGAGGTAGCCGCTGCCGCTACGCGGCACCAGGATTACGCGCTGTACGAGACGATCGTCAAGATCGGCAGGGCAGCCGTGGCGCAGGGGACCGAACTGGTGTCATCGGGCGGGCTCTTTCTTGTCTGTTCGGTCTGTAACGCCCGTCCAGGGCAGCGATGTATCAATGTTCCCGGTCATCCACTCCGCGAGACCCTCCACTCTGAGCGCACCGAGTTGGCCGAGAAGGTGCTGAAGGGAGAAGTGCCGGTGCCTGTTGCCGGTCGCCCTGATGCTCATCCACTGGCTGATCCACGCGCGTGATCCACGCGTGCCCGGTGGATTAGGAGGGGACGTTTTTCCCACGCCAGCAGCGAAGTGCAGCCGTTGATCAGGGTCACGGGCAGTCCCGCCCGGCAGTCACCGACCGGCCGACTCGCGGTTCCACCGACCATCGGTTGACTGCATCGTAGTGCATCGATATTCTCCGCGAAACGCTTCGAAAAAGTCTTCGAAAGTTTCGACGTCGAGGAGGATCGGTATGGGACGCAGGCTGCGCCTGGGTGTCGCGGTGGTGGCCGTGGTGCTCGCCGGAGGTACCGCGGCCGGAGCCGCGCCACCCTCCGGGACCGGTCATTCCAGGCCGCCGGCCGACTCGCTGCGGGCGCTGGCCGCGCCGACCGGGCTGCGCATGGGGACCGCCGTCATTCCATCCGACTTCGACAATCCCGCCTACGCCAAGGTCGTCGGCGAGCAGTTCTCCGTGCTGACCCCGGGCAACGAGATGAAGTGGCAGCTGGTCGAGCCGACCCGCGGGACGTACGACTGGTCCGGCGGGGACCGGGTGGTCGCCTTCGCACAGGCACACGACCAGCTGGTTCGTGGGCACACCCTGATGTGGCACAACCAGTTGCCGGACTGGCTCACCACCGGGGTTGCCGACGGCAGCATCACCAACGACCAGTTGCGCGCGCTGCTGCACAAGCACATCACCGACGAGGTGACCCACTTCAAGGGCAAGATCTGGCAGTGGGACGTGGCCAACGAGTTCTTCGCCAACTCGTGGGATCCGCACCCGCTGGCGGACGGCATCAACGGAGACGACTTCTGGGTGTCGCACGTCGGCGAGGGCATCCTGGTCGACGCGTTCCGCTGGGCACACGAGGCCGACCCGCGCGCGCTGCTGTTCTACAACGACTACAACATCGGCGGCGAGGACGGCACGAACGCCAAGGCCGACGCGGTGTACGCCTGGGTCAAGAAGGTACGGGCCCAGGGGGTACCGATCGATGGGATAGGCAGCCAGGGACACGTGGACACCCAGTACGGGTACCCGGCACAGATGGCCGACGACCTCCGCCGGTACGCGAGCACCGGAGTCAAGGTGGCCATCACCGAGGCGGACGTGCGCACCTTCGTGAACAACGCGACCGACCAGGTGCCCACCGACCACCTCGCGGAATTCGCCCAGCCCTACGAGTTCTCCAACATGCTGATGGCGTGCCTGGCCGTACCCGAGTGCATCTCGTTCACCGCGTGGGGCTTCACCGACGCGGAATCATGGATCCCGGATGTGTTCCCCGGCGAGGGCTACGCCCTCCTCTACGACGTGCATCTCAACCCCAAGCCCGTCTACACCGACCTGCAGAACGACCTGCGCCTCGCGCAGCACGGCGCACCGCACCGGCGGTAGGTACGACTGTCCTTCCTCTTCGACGTCGGTACCGGCGCCGAAGAGGAAGGACGCCCAACCCGGCAGTCGGCGCCCATCCGCGGAATCGCGACCCTGACCGGCACCGACAGCGTCATCCTGCGCGATACAACACCAATGGCGGCGTTGACAGATTCGCGTCGCGAAAGTGCGCCGCTGGTGGTCAGGGCCGCATTTTTGGCTACCGGTACGCTCCTCCGTCCCGTGATCAGGTGGCTTTTCCCTGGCCCTGGGTCAGGGGCACCGCCCTGTCGGCGTGCTCCACGCAGATCGGCCAGTCGGCGTACCGGTTGGTGATGGAGGCGGTGTCGCGGGCGGGGTCGTCAACGCCGATCCGGACGCACTCGCCGGGTCTGGTGCCGACGAGGAGCAACTCGACGTGGTGCTTCCGCCAGTAGTCGGTGTCGGCGGTCACCGCGGCCGCCCAGCCGCTGAGTTGCCGTTCGGAGTATGCGGCGTCGATGAATCGAACGGTCGCGTCCGGTGGCAGCAGCCGGTGTACGGCTTCGTCGAACGCCCCCGAGGGGATGCGGCGCACGATCACCGTGTGCGCGGCGGGGTCGATCTCGACGCCCGCGTACACCTTGGGATGGTGCTGCTGGCCCTCGCGCTCGACGGTTGTGGCCCAGTCGGTGAGCTTCGCCTGGTTCGCCCAGGAGGTGGTGGTGGTCGGGGTGGGTTGGTGGCCGGAGGCGGGCTGATCGCACGCGGCCAGCGCCAGGACGGCCGGCACGGCCAATGCCGTCAGCAGGGCTCGTGTCCTCACGGTCGATCTCCCTCCGGCGGCGCGTACCGCCTGTTCGGATCGGGATGCGCTGGGTATCTCATGCCCGATAGGACGCATACCAGGCAAATGGGGTTCCCTCGTTGGGTGGTTGTTTTGGGCGGGCTGGCTGCCCCGACCCTGCGGGTCGGGGCAGCCAGTCACACGTGCCGGGAGTGTCAGCTGGTGACGATGCTGGCTCCGTAGGCGCCGAGGGAGGTGCCGATCGGCATGTAGTACACGTAGTTGTAGCCGGGGGTGTAGAGCGTGCCGGGACACAGGTTGTTCGCGACAGGGTTTGAGCCGGCGGTCATGGTGCCGAGGGCGTTCGCCTTGCCGTCGGAGCGGTAGGCGATCACGGGACCGCCGCTGTCACCCGGAGCGACGGCGCAGGTGCCGTTGAGCTGGCGGGCCTGCACCAGCGGGCCCACCGAGGCGCACGGGATGCCGTTGATGGAGAGGTACAGGTTGACCGCGGTGATCTGGATGTTGCTGTGTTCACCGCTGGTGGAGCCGCTGGTTACGACGTAGTTGCCGACGAAGCTGCCGGCCGTTCCACCGATCGAGACGCTGGTGCCGGAGGTCGGGCCGCCGGTGAAGACCCGGCCCCAGGACCCGGTGTTGATGATCTCGATGTCGGTGCAGGTGATCTTGTTCGAGATCGTGCCCATGGTGACACCGGCGCCGGTGGTGACGCTCTGTCCGTTATCTCCGCAGTGCCCGGCGGTGAGCATCCGGACGGTTCCCGCGGTGTTGATGGCGAAGCCGGTGCTGCATCCGCCGATCGGTGACCAGAAGCGGCCGCCGCCGTAGTAGTTCGGGGTGTCGGCCTGCCGGTCGTAGGTCGCCGTCGGGGCGTCGCCAACGACGACAGACAACACCGCGGAGTCCCGTACCACCGAATTGGCCCTGACCCTGTCGACCGCGCCGTTCCGGGCGATCACCCGCACGCCATCGCCGGTGACCTGCGGCACGACCGAGACGACATCGCGGACCGTGGCCACCCTCCGGGCGACCGCGGCCAGGTCCGCTTCGGAGAAGCGGGCCGGCAGCAGCCTGACCGGCACACTACGGTTCAATTCACTGATCAGCGTCCGGACCTTGGCTCCCGGCTCGCCCTTCCAGTACACCCGCAGCTCGCGGTTCTCCGGCGCGGCAACGACGCCGGCGAAACCGGCATCCTTGGCCGCCGTGATCCGCACGGCGGCCTGGTCGAGCTTCTCCTGGGTGGAGATGAGGTCCGACCAGGTGGCGAACCCGGCGGGAACGGGGCCGGCCGGACCGGATCCCGGTACGACGGGCTTGGCCGTCCCACCCGCGAACGCGGTGCCGGTCAGTGAGGAGACGGCCACCAGGACCGCCCCGGCCACCGCGAGAGCTCCACGTAGCAGCACCCGCCGTTGCCCGTGCTGTGAATTCGTCATTCATGACCTCCGGTGAGGTTCAGGGCGGCTCCACGGCCACCCGTCCCCCAGAGTGTGGTAACACCTTCTCCTCAAGTCACTGCACTTGCTGATTGCCGACAATCGATTTAACAATTACTATTGATCCAACACGAGGAACCGATCAAAATGGTCGCAAAGGGGAGCATAAATAGACTGAATTACTATATATCGACTTTGGATGTGGCGGCTTACTGGTGATTCACTCAGATAACAGATCATTGGAGTCCGCCGAAACCGCCGAGTTGGGTGCCCGACGTATTCGTAATTATCCCCGGAAATGCCTACCCGAATTGTGTATCCCATGGGACCCTGCCACGCGGGACACCTACCGGCGAAAGGTCGCCAGCTCGTTCCGCCTCATACCGGTCCCGCCGACATAGCCCACGGCGGACTCAGTCGGCAGGCGGTGACCTCGGATCCCGTGTCGGTGTACGGGCCGCCAACGCGCTCAGCGAGGTACGGCCAACCGTGCCGAGCCCGGCGATGGCAGCCGGCTGAACGGGGGTCTGTCAAACGGTGCGGGCCCGGACGCCGCAGGACACTGCGGTCTGTCCGGTATGTGGGGCCGTCTCGGGTCGGGTCCACGGCTATCAGAGGAGCCATTCGCAGTCCCGCTCAGGATCGGCGGCGTTCCGTCGAGCACCGACGCAGGCCAGCAGCCGCGAGAGGGTGAGCCCGTCAGCGGGGAAGACGGCCGGCGATACCGTCGAGAAGGCAAGCGAGTCCCAGGTCGAACTGTTTGTCCTCGTCGAGGGGTGCGGTGGAGCCTGCGAGGAAGTCGTCGCGGGCGCGAAGGCTGAGCGGGTGACCGTCGCCGTCGACGGGGGCCCAGGAACGTACCTGGTTTCGCACGTCGTCGATGGTGACCAGGGCATTGTCGTGCCGCATCCGGCGTTCCTCGGCCCATTGCAGGGCCTGGCCCATCACGTAGCCGTCGAGCAGGCGGGCATAGCGCAGGGCGGACGGCAGGTCGAGGCCGAGACCATGGAAGGTGGCCAGGAGGAATTCCTGGATGCGAAGCGCGTTCGGGCCGACCGGGGGCCGCCGGTGCACGAGCCGAGCGAACCAGGGGTGCCGTTTCGTCATCGCCCACTGGTTGCCGGTCACCGCGGTGAGCTCCGCCCGCCAGTCGGCACCGGGCTGCTGCGGTGTTGCCACCTCCGCGTTCGCCGCGTCGAGCATCAGGTCGACCAGGCCGTCCTTGCTGTGCACGTAGCGGTAGAGCGACATGGGTGTGGAGGCGCCGAGATCCTTGGCGATCGCGCGCATCGCAGGTGCATCGGTCCCGTCCGCGTCGGCCAGCCGGACGGCGGCCTGCACGATTTCCGCCCGGCCAAGTCCCCAGGTGCGTGCGGGTGGTGCGGGGAACGTCCAGATCGGCGGGGTCACGCCCGTTTCCGCCATGGTCACCTCCTTGCTCTTGCCCTCAGCCTATCGGGCAATGTACAACGTACATTAAATGTACGTTGTACATTCGAGTTGAGGAGTTGCCATGACGACCAGAGTTCCCGTGCTCATCTGCGGTGGCGGGCTCGCCGGGCTGACCGCCGCGCTGCTGCTGCACCGCGAGGGTGTGCAACCGATGCTGGTCGAGAAGCACCCGGGCACTCCCATCCATCCGAAGGCGCGCCGGTTCAATCCGCGCAGCACCGAGATCTTCCGGCTGCTCGGGCTCGGCGACGAGGTGGCCCGGGCCGCGGCGGCGCTGGTCGGCTTCGAGGGCACGCTGATCGGCACGAGCCTGGCGGACGCGCAGCGGCAGAAACTTCCGCCGGCCATGGCCGCGAAGATCGCCCGGTTCGAGACCTTCGTGGAGTCCGGCCCAGGACCCAACGTCCTCGTGCCGCAGAACGTGTTGGAGCCGCTGCTGCGGCGAGCAGCCGAGCAACGCGGCGTGTCGCTGTGGTTCAGCACCGAACTGCTGTCGTTCCGCCAAGACCGGGAGACGGTGACCGCTCGGCTGCGCCCCGCCGACGGCGAGCCCTACGAAGTGACGGCGGACTACCTGATCGCCGCGGACGGGGCCCACAGCCCGATCCGCGCCGCCACCGGGATCGACCGCAGCGGCTACGGTCGCCTCGCCGACAACCTCGATCTGCACTTCCGCGCCGACCTCACCGACCTCGCCCGGCAGAAGCCCTTCCTGTTCTGCCAAATCACCGATCCGGTGGCGCCGGGAGCGTTCGCCGCGATCAACGGCACCGACCGCTGGCTCTATTCGCTGTCCGACTTCGCCGAGGCGCGCACCGTCACCGACGATCGATGGTGCGAGCTGCTCCGCCGGCTGATCGGCGTGCCCGGCGTCGAGGTCGAGCTGCTGAGCAGATCGCACTGGGAATCCGCGATGCGCGTGGCCGACCGGTTCCGCGCCGGCCGGGTCTTCCTCGTCGGCGACGCCGCACACGTCATGCCACCCACGGCCGCCGCCGGCGCCAACACCGCCATCGGCGACGCGACCAACCTCGCCTGGAAGCTCGCCGCCGTCCTCGACGGCCGCGCCGGACCGGCCCTGCTCGACACCTATCACAGCGAGCGCCACCCCGTCGGCTACGCGACCGCCGAGCGTTCCAGCACGGTGGTGGGCAACCTGGCGGACATGGTGACGGCCCTGATGCAGGGCCGGGGCCTGCCCGGTGATCAGGTGACCACCCTGTTCGGCACCCAGTACCCGCAGGGCGCTTTCGTACCCGACGGCCGGGATCCGGCGCCGATCGACCACTACGAGCCCGCCGGCCGGCCGGGCACCCGGGTGCCGCATGCCTGGCTCGACACCGGCACCTCCACGGTGGACCTGGCCGGTCCCGGGCTGACCCTGCTCAGCGGACCCGACGACCACCGATGGAGCATCGAGGCCCACCGACTCGCGCTGCGGCACATCCGGATATCCGATCGCGGCTGGCTCACCGCGGCGGCGCTACCGGAAGACGGAGCCCTGCTGCTGCGACCGGACGCCATCGTCGCATGGCACTCGAGCTCCCCCACTCCCCTCGACAAGGCGCTGAACCACATACTGGCCAGACCGACCATCAGCACCTGATCGACACAGACCCTGGGCCGCCAACGCGTTCGAGCTACAGCCGGGGTGTCGTCAGCGGCCAGGCCATTGGGCCGGCCGCCGTCGCCTTCCTGCCGCAGCCGGTCGACCCAATCGCGCAACGTCTCGTGGTTGACGCCCAACTCCCGGTCCACGTCACGGACCGTGCGAGTTGAGATGCGCGGAGAACCAATCGTCTCGCCCGGGGTTTCCCGCAACGGTGCGGTAGTGGGAACGGGAGCAGGTGCACAGTCCCGTCCCGAGTTCAGATGAGCTGGTGTTCGGCCAGACTGCGTCCGGTCCGCTCGATCGCGTCGGGGATCGAGCGCAACGGGTGTCCGAGGAGGGTCTCGGCGGCGGTACGGTCGAAGCGCTGCTTCTGGCCGATCAGCCATCGGTTGTCGCGCAGTTGGGGTTCGAACACGCTGGCGAGCCAGGTGACCCAGGTCGGCATCGCCCGTGCAGGCATCTTCTGGCTTACTTCGGGAAGGCGTTCACGGATCACTCTGGCGACCTCGATGAGCGACATCGGGTCGGTGGCGATGATCGTGCGGCGACCGGTGGCACTCTCGGCGGTCATCGCGGCGATGTGGGCGTCGGCAATGTCCCGCACATCAACCCATGGAAGCCGAAGGTCGGGGATCATCGGCAGTGCCCCCGCCATGATCTGCTGGATCGCGGTGACGGAGGTTCCAGGATCGTTCGTCAGCAGCGGCCCGATCACCGCGCCCGGGTTGATGAGTGCAAGCCGGTCCGGCACCCCACGCTGCTGCGCAAGTTCTCGCGCGGCCCGCTCGGCCTTGACCTTCGAGACGGTGTACGCGTTCAGTCGTGGGTCATCCGGGTCGGTCCAGTCAGCGTCGGTGTAGGTGTGCCCCTTGGGCGCGCGGGCGAACTGCATCGTCGCCAACGCCGAGGTCATGACCACGCGTTCCACGCCCGCATCCAGCGCCGCCCCGACCGCCCGGGTTGCACCCTCGACTGCAGGGCGGATCAACTCATCCGGGTCTTTCGGCTTCGCCAACACGAACGGAGAGGCCACATGCAGTACGTATCGACATCCGTCGGCCGCTTCCGCCCACCCCTGATCGGACAGCAGGTCGAGCCGCCAGATCTCGAGCTTTGCCGTGTCGACGCCCGCTGCCGCCATCGCCGCATGCACCTCGCCGATACGAGCGCGCGACCGCACTGAGCCACGTACCGCGTATCCGCGTCGCAGCAGTTCGGCTGCGATGTGACCACCGATGAACCCCGAGATACCCGTGACCAGCACCATGTCCGTCATATCCGCTCCCGTCCCATCATCTTGACAGTGAGCAGTTTACGGACCACCTACTCACTGTCAAGATGATGGGATGGGCAAGGAACCAATCGCCGGGAATCAGTACCATCACGGCAACCTGCGCGCCGCGCTGCTCGACAGCGCGCTCGTCGTGCTCACCGAGAAGAGTGTCGCCGGGTTCAGCATGCGCGAAGCCGCGCGACGGGCGGGGGTGTCGCAGTCTGCCCCTAAACATCACTTCGGTGACGCGCGCGGGCTCCTCGGTGCGCTCGCGACCCGCGCGTACCGGCAGCTCTGCGATCGGCTCGAATCACTCGATCTTGCTGGGCTCGACGCGCGAGAGCGCGTCAAGCGCATCGCTGCGGAGTACGTCGCCTTCGCGGGCGAGAACCGTGCCTTGTTCGACCTGATGTGGCGAATGACGCAGTTCGACTTCACCGCACCCGAACTGGCTGAGCAGAAGCACCGCGCCCTCCGTGCCCTCGATCGCGGCCTGCGTGGCGAAGACGCCGAGCCGGCCCGCGACACCGACCCCGCGCTGCTGCCGAGCTACGCAGTCTGGTCTCTCGTGCATGGATACACCACTCTCGCATTGGAGGGTGCGATCGACAGCAGCAACCCAGATCCACTGAACAGCGGCCTGCTTCCCGCCATGCTCGCGCTCCTTGACGTGTCCGACCCACCGCGGACGAGCATTCCGTAGGGATGAAACACAGCCCTACACCGTCAAATGCGTTGAACCGCATTCGACCGCTCCACCAGTCCCGGAAAATCGCCGACGATCAACGGTGCACGATATTCGGGCACGGACCGAGTGACGGTGGCGCGTTCATCCGCGCCTGTCGGCGGCGCGTGAAAACTGACCCCCAGGTGGCGGTTGAACCTGGACCCCCCTTCCATGATCGGGAGGGTGTTGAGCGTGGAGGACTGGGCGGAGATCCGTCGGCTTC
>NZ_JBTIXF010000021.1:0-98171 GCF_055793945.1 Plantactinospora sp. A48
CCCCCCCCCCCCCCCCCCACCCCCCCCCCCCCCCCCCCCCCCCCCCCCCCCCCCCCCCCCCCCCCCCCCCCCCCCCCCCCCCCCCCCCCCCCCCCCCCCCCCCCCCCCCCCGGGCCGGGTCAACGCTGGGTCGTGTTGGTGCGGGCCTGGCCCAGGACGTCGAGGGCGCGGTCCCGGGCGTCCGGGTCCGCCGCCCGCAGCACCTCGATCGCCTCGTCGACCGCCGAGGCCAGCGCCCGCCAGCGTTCCTCGCGCTCACGGACCAGCCGGGACTGCGCGGTCAACTGCCGGGTCTTCTCCCACAACTCCACGAAGACCGAGACCTTGGCCCGGAGCACCCACGGGTCGAACGGCTTGGTGAGGTAGTCCACCGCGCCCACCGCGTACCCCCGCAGGGCGAGCTGGGCGTCCCGGTCGGCCGCCGTCAGGAAGATGATCGGGATGTGCCGGGTACGCTCGCGGCGCTTGATGTGACTGGCCGTCTCGAAACCGTCCATGTCCGGCATCTGGGCGTCCAGCAGGATCACCGCGAAGTCGTCGACGAGCAGCTGCTTCAGTGCCGCCTCGCCACTCTCCACCGCCACCGGGGTGACCGGCAGCCCCTGGAGGATCGCCTCCAGCGCCAGCAGGTTCTCCCGCCGGTCGTCGACCAGCAGCGCCCTGGCCTGGTCACCGCCCCGCTCGCTCACGTCGGCTCCTCGCTGCGCTCGCTCACGCGCTGGCCTCTCGTCGGTCGCCGGAGATCCAGGCGGCCATCAACTCGATCAGCTCGTCCAGGTCCACCGGCTTGGTGATGTAGTCGCTGGCCCCGGCGGCGAGCGCCGACTCCCGGTCGCCGGGCATCGCCTTGGCGGTCAGGAAGACCACCGGCAGTTCGGCGAAGTGGTGGTTCCGCCGGATGGCCCGGGTGGTCTCGTACCCGTCCTGGTCCGGCATCATCGCGTCCATCAGCACGATGTCCACCTCCGGGTGCTCGGCCAGCAGCCGGATCCCGTCGGAACCGTTGTCCGAGTAGATCACCGTCATGCCGTGCAACTCCAGTGCGCTGGTCAGGGCGAAGACATTGCGGACGTCGTCGTCCACGATCAACACTGTGGTGCCCTCCAGGTGCCGGGACGCGGGTGTGGTGGCCGGTTCCGCCTCGGCCATCGGCCGCAGCATCGGCGCGCCACCGCCGAGCACCGGCGGGATCGCTGGCGGGACCGAGTTCACCACGGCGTCCGGGGCCAGCACGTCGGGGACGTACAGGGTGAAGGTGGAGCCCTGACCCGGCGCGGAGGACACCGCGATGGCCCCACCGATCAGCCGGGCCAGGTCCCGGCTGATCGACAGCCCGAGCCCGGTGCCACCGTACCGGCGGCTCGTGGTGCCGTCGGCCTGCTGGAACGCCTCGAAGATCAGGTCGGACTTGTCGTCGGGGATGCCGATCCCGGTGTCGATCACCTCGAAGGCCACCACCTGACGCGCCGTCGCCAGCGCCGGTACGTCGAACTGGCCGCCCGCCGGGGACGGCCCGATCCGCAGGGTCACCGCGCCGTTGTCGGTGAACTTGACCGCGTTGGACAGCAGGTTCCGCAGGATCTGCTGGAGTCGCTGGGCGTCGGTGACGATCGCCACCGGCAGCTCGCGGGACACCCGTACCTGGAAGTCCAGGCCCTTCTGCTCGGCCTGCGGGGCGAACGCCTGCTCCACGTAGTTGCGGATCTCCGCGAACCGCACCTCGACCGGCTCGACGTCCATCCGGCCGGCCTCGATCTTCGACAGGTCGAGGATGTCGTCGATCAGCGAGAGCAGGTCGGACCCGGCACTGTGGATCGTCCGGGCGAACTCGATCTGCTTCTCGGTGAGGTTCCGCTCCGGGTTGTCGGCCAGCAGCCGGGCCAGCAGCAGCAGCGAGTTGAGCGGCGTACGCAGCTCGTGGCTCATGTTGGCCAGGAACTCCGACTTGTACGCCGAGGCCCGGCTGAGCTGTTGCGCCTTCTCCTCCAGCCCGATCCGGGCCAGCTCGATCTCGCGGTTCTTGGTCTCGATGTTGGCCTTCTGCTCGCTCAGCAGCTGCGCCTTGTCCTCCAGCTCGGCGTTGGTGCGTTGCAGCTCGGCCGACTGCTCCTGCATCTCGTGGGCGAGCCGCTGCGACTGGGCCAGCAACTCCTCGGTCCGCCGGTTGGCCTGGATGGTGTTGACCGCCACCCCGATGGTCAGCACCAGTCGCTCCAGGAACGCCAGGTGCAGCTCGGAGAAGGTGGTCACCCCGGCGAACTCGATGACCCCGAGCAGTTCGCCCTCGAACAGCACGGGCAGCACCACCAGGTCGGCCGGCGCGGTCTCGGCCAGCCCGGAGCGGACCGTGAGCCGGCCGTCCGGCACGGCCCGCACCCGGATGGTCCGGCGGGACAGCGCGGTCTGCCCGGCCAGGCCCTCCCCCGGTCCGAAGGTGACGTCGTGGTCCCGGGCCACGTACCCGTACGAGGCGGTCAGCCGCAGCCGGATCACCCCGTCGGCGTCGTCGGCCAGGAAGAACGCACCGAGCTGGGCGTCGACCAGCGGGGTGACCTCCATCATGATCATGCGACAGACCTCGCCGAGGTCCCGCTGCCCCTGGAGGAGGTCACCGATGCGGGCCAGGTTGGAGTCCAGCCAGCCCTGCTCGGCGTTCTTCTTGGTCGTCTCCCGCAGGGTGACGATCATCTGGTTGATGTTGTCCTTGAGTTCGGCGATCTCACCCTGGGCCTGCACCGTGATGCGCTGCGTGAGGTCGCCCCGGGTCACCGCCGTGGACACCCGGGCGATGGCCCGCAGCTGGGTGGTCAGGGTCAGCGCGAGCTGGTTGACGTTCTCGGTGAGGTCCCGCCAGGTGCCCGACACGCCCTTCACCTGCGCCTGACCGCCGAGCTTGCCCTCCGTACCCACCTCCCGGGCCACCCGGGTCACCTCGGCCGCGAACGACGACAGCTGATCCACCATCGTGTTCACCGTCGACTTCAACTCCAGGATCTCCCCCTGGGCGTCGACGGTGATCTTCTGCGACAGGTCACCGGTCGCCACGGCCGTGGTGACCGAGGCGATGTTGCGGACCTGCGAGGTCAGGTTCGAGGCCATCGAGTTCACGTTGTCGGTGAGGTCCCGCCAGGTGCCCGACACGCCCTTCACCTGCGCCTGACCGCCGAGCTTGCCCTCCGTACCCACCTCCCGGGCCACCCGGGTCACCTCGGCCGCGAACGACGACAACTGATCCACCATCGTGTTCACCGTCGACTTCAACTCCAGGATCTCGCCCCGGGCGTCGACGGTGATCTTCTGCGACAGGTCACCGGTCGCCACCGCGGTCGAGACCTGGGCGATGTTCCGCACCTGCGAGGTCAGGTTCGAGGCCATCGAGTTCACGTTGTCGGTCAGATCCCGCCACGTACCGGCCACTCCCCGGACCTGGGCCTGACCACCCAACTTGCCCTCGGTACCCACCTCGCGGGCCACCCGGGTCACCTCGTCGGCGAACGACGACAACTGGTCCACCATCGTGTTCACCGTCGACTTCAACTCCAGGATCTCGCCCCGGGCATCGACGGTGATCTTCTGCGACAGGTCACCCTTGGCCACGGCCGTGGTGACCGAGGCGATGTTGCGGACCTGGGCCGTGAGGTTGGAGGCCATCGAGTTCACGTTGTCGGTCAGATCCCGCCACGTACCGGCGACCCCCCGGACCTGGGCCTGACCACCCAACTTGCCCTCGGTACCCACCTCGCGGGCCACCCGGGTCACCTCGTCGGCGAACGACGACAACTGATCCACCATCGTGTTCACCGTCGACTTCAACTCCAGGATCTCACCCCGGGCATCCACCGTGATCTTCTGCGACAGGTCACCCTTGGCCACGGCGGTCGAGACCTGCGAGATGTTCCGCACCTGCGAGGTCAGGTTGCCGGCCAGCTGGTTGACGTTCTCGGTGAGGTCCCGCCACGTACCCGACAGGCCGCGGACCTGGGCCTGGCCACCGAGCTTGCCCTCGATGCCCACCTCCCGGGCCACCCGGGTCACCTCGTCGGCGAACGACGAGAGCTGGTCGACCATCGTGTTGACGGTGTCCTTGAGTTCCAGGATCTCGCCCTGGGCGGCCACGGTGATCTTCTGGCTGAGGTCACCCCGGGCCACCGCCGTGGAGACCTGGGCGATGTTCCGGACCTGGGCGGTCAGGTTCGACGCCATCGAGTTGACGCTGTCGGTCAGGTCCTTCCAGGTACCCGCGACGTTCGGCACCTCGGCCTGGCCACCGAGCTTGCCCTCGGTACCCACCTCCCGGGCCACCCGGGTGACCTGCTCGGCGAAGAGCCGGAGGGTGTCGGTCAGCGAGTTGATCGTGTGCGCCAGCTCGGCCACCTCGCCCTTGGCCGACACGGTGATCTTCTGCGACAGGTCGCCCTTCGCCACCGCCGTGGCGACCTGGGAGATGGACCGCACCTGATGGGTGAGGTTGGAGGCCATGGTGTTGACCGAGTCGGTCAGGTCGCGCCAGGTACCCGAAACCCCCCGCACCTGGGCCTGCCCACCCAGCTCACCCTCGATGCCCACCTCCCGGGCCACCCGGGTCACCTCGTCGGCGAACGACGAGAGCTGGTCGACCATGGTGTTCACGGTGCGGCCGATCCGCAGGTACTGCCCGCGCAGCGGCCGGTCGTCGATCTCCATGGCCATGTGCTGGGACAGGTCGCCGTTCGCCACCGCCGCGATCACCCGGGCGATCTCGGTGGTCGGCCGGCCCAGGTCGTCGATCAGGGAGTTGACCGCCTGTTGACTCTCCGCCCACGAACCGGCCAGGCCCTCCTCGTCCAGCCGCTCGGTCAGCCGACCGTCGCGACCCACCGTACGGCTGATCCGCCGCAGGTCGAGGTGCTGCCGTTCCTGCACCGACACCATCTCGTTGAACGCGTCGACGGCGTCGCCCGCGGATCCACCGCGCCGGGGCAGCCGTACCTTCAAATCACCCCGGTGTACCCGCCGCAGCGCCTCGGTCAGCTCCCTCAGCAGCGCCGCCTCGGTCTGTGCGGAACCCGCGGTCAGTTCGTTCGCCGTGGTCATAGCACCCTCGTTCAGCTCGCCGGAGGTGGGTCGATGCCCGCCGACCCGCCCTTGGCCAGCACCCATCATTGTGCGGTGGAGCGTCGGATGCCAAGGCATGCTGATCCACGGACGTGCCGGATGTTACCCACAGTGACAGGCCAACCGGCTTGGAACTGGACGCCGTGGCGTGGAGGATACGAGGGGTGTCGACCGAGCCCACCGCACCTCACGGGGACCCGGACGAGCACGTCCGGCGGGTCCGGCTGCCCGCCGACCGGCGCACCCCGGCCACCGCGCGGGCGCTGGTCCGGGCCGTGCTCTCCGAGGCACGCCTGGAGGAGTTGCTCAACGAGGCGCTCCTGCTGACCACCGAGCTGACCACGAACGCCGTGGAACACGCCCGGACCGAGCTCGACATCGAGGTGCTGGCCGACCAGAACGGGCTCAACGTGATGGTTTCGGACTTCGCCGCCGGGCCGATCGACCGGGTGACGGCGCTGCCCCGCAACGATGTGACGGACATCTCCGAGGTCTCCGAACGCGGCCGGGGCCTGCTGCTGGTCGACCACTTCGCCAGCCGGTGGGGCACGCTGCACCTGCCGACCGGCAAGGGCGTGTGGTTCCGGTTGGACCGCAAGGAACGGTCCCGCCCCACCGCCGCGTTGACCGCGACGGCCACCGCCGTCCCCGCGAGCGCCGCGCCGAGCGCGGGAGCACTGAGTACGCTCATGCAGCTCACTCCCGACCCGTACGCCGACGATCCACTGCCCGACTTCGCGGCCGGCCTGCTGGCCCGGGTCGCCGAGATGCTGGGTGCGGCCGGGGGCACCGTACGACTCGACCGCGGCGACGGGACGGGCGTCCAGGTGCTGGCCCGGTACGGCCGGCAGCCCCGACACGACGACGACCAGTTGCGGATCCCGCTGGCGGTCAACCGGCCGTACCGCGGGGAGGTCGAGCTGGACGTCGCGCCCTCCGGCTACGCACGACCGCTGGCCGCGCTGATGGCCGAACGCCTCTCGCTGCACCTGGAGAACGACCGGCTCCGCCGGACCGACCTGCGCCGGCAGACCTGGCTCACGTTCCTCGCCGAGGCCAGCGAACTGCTCGCGCAGTCGCTGGACGTGGAACTGACCATGGCACTCGTCCCGCAGCTCGTGGTGCCCCGGCTCGGCCGGTGGTGCGCCGTACACACCACCGACGAGTGGGGCCGGCTCCGGCTCGCCTCGGCCAGCCACTCCGACGAGGCCGCCCTGCCCGAGTTGGAACGGATACTCAAGGAGACCGGCCCCGACTCGGCGTACAGCACCCTGCGCGAGGCGACCCGGCTGGGCACCCAGGTGCCGATCGGGCCGCCACTGGAGGGCATCGCCGTACCGCTGGTCGCCCGTGGGCAGCGGCTCGGCACCTTGGCCGTCGGCCGGCACCAGCGCAACCGGCACGACCCGGACGAGGTGGGGGTGCTGGAGGACGTGGCCCGGCGGGCCGCGCTGGCCATCGAGAACGCCCGGATCCACGCCGAGCGGCGACGGGTGGCGCAGACCCTGCAACAGTCGCTGCTGCCACCGGTGCTGCCCAAGGTGGACGGCATCGGCTTCGCCGCCGAGTACGTGCCGACCGGTGACGCGGCCGACGTGGGCGGCGACTTCTACGACGTCGTCCCGTTGCCCGACGACCGCTGGCTGGTGGTCGTCGGCGACGTCTCGGGCAAGGGCGTCCAGGCGGCGGCGGTGACCGGGCTGGTCCGGGACGTGATCCGGGTCCTGGTCGGGGACGGCAAACCACTGCCCGAGGCCCTGAACCGGCTCAACCAGACGCTGTGCGAGCGGGGCGGCGGCCGGTACTGCACGCTGGCCCTGGCCGCCGTCGAACGGACCGGGACCGGCCGGCTGACGGTCTCGCTGCACCTGGCCGGTCACGACCGGCCGGTGCTGGTCCGGGACGACGGCCGGGCGTCGTTCGTCGGCGCCGGCGGTACGGCGCTCGGCCTGCTCGACATGATCGTGTCACCGGCCACCGAGGTCTCGCTCGCGCCGGGAGACGCGCTTGTCTTCTACACCGACGGGATCACCGAGCGACGGCGCGGCCGGGAACTGTTCGGCATCGAGCGATTGCGCACCGCCACGGCACCCCTGGCCGGCTACTCGGCCGAGGTGATGGCCGCCCGGCTGCGGGCCACGGCCATCGGCTTCTCCACCGAGTCGCCCCGCGACGACATCGCCGTCCTCGTCCTGCGTAACGACGCCCGCTGACCCACCACCGATGGCCGTTCGGCGGCGGGTCGCATTTGAACCGGCCGGGCTTGAACCGGCCGGGCTTGAACCGGCCGGGCGCCGGCCGGTGGCGGGGTGGTCAGAGACCGCCCGTGAACCGGCCGGGCGCCAGTCGGTGGTCGGGGTCGAAGCGTTCCTTGACCTGGCGCAGCAGGGGCAGGTCGGGTAGCTCACCCCAGAAGTCGACGGCCTCCCGGACCTCGGGCGGCGCGGCGACCACCAGACAGCGGCCGGCCCGGGCCAGCAGCACATCCCGGACGGCGGTCACGATCCCGGCCACCCGCGCCGGTGGGATGGCCGCGGGCAGCGCCGCGTACACGACGCCGAGGCCGGCCGACCCGCGAACCGCGACCGGGGTCCCGGCCGCGTCCCGCAGGGCGTAGACCGCCGCGTGCAGGTCGCCGATCGGTACCTCGACACGCAGCGCGACATCTTCGACGCCGAACGGATAGCGCCGCCACCAGGGCGGCGGTGCGGTCGCCGTCCGGGCGGCCGCGCCGAAGATCCGGCCCAACCGCCGGGCCCGCTCGGTCACGTCCGACGGGCCGCCCTCCACCAGGACGGTGAGGCTGCCGACCCAGCCGGTGGCGGGCCGCCGGCCGGTGCCGGCCGGATGTCCGGCCTGCTCCGGCGGTCGCTCGGGCGACCCGTTCGGCGTGCCGGCCGGCAGGTCCACCTCGATCGCGGCCGGTACGACCGAGCCGGCCAGGATCTCGCCGACCAGATTGTGCACCTCCAGCGGCGTCCACACCGGACGGGTGATCCAGAGCCGGCTGGCGGGTGTCGCCTGCACCCGCAGGGTGGCCGAGACCAGGACGCCGAGCGCGCCCTGCGAACCGCACAGCAGCGACGCCAGGTCACCCTCGCACCCACCGTGGGCGACCCGCCGCAGTTCGCCGCTGGCGTCCACGTAGCTCACCTCGGTCACCTGCGCACAGGGCGAACCGTGCCGGTGCCGCAACGGTCCCGCCTCGTCGGCGGCGACCACCCCGCCGACGGTCGCGCCATCGGAGCGCACGTCGACGGGCAGGCGCTGGCCGGAGCGTTCCAGCACCGCCTGCACGGCCCGGACCGGGGTGCCGGCCCCGACCTCGGCGGTCAGCTCGCCGGTTGACCGGTGCCAGACTCCGGCCAGCCGTCCGGTGTCGAGCAGGATGTCGAGCTGCCGGGGTGGCGTACCCCAGTCGAGCTTGGTGCCCGCCCCCCGGGCGACCACCGACAGGTCGTGCTCGGCGGCGAGCCGCAGCACGTCGCCCACGGCACTCGGCGAGCCCGGCACGGCGACCCAGCGGGCGGTCCGGCCCGCCACCTCGTCCGCGCCGCCGGCCGGCCGGGCGAACCCCGGACCGCAGATCCTCTCCAACCGCCCGCCGATGCCAGCCGGGCGAGGCTTGTCACTGAGCGTCATCGCACCCCCCACACCCCGCCATCGTACAGGTGTTCTAATTTCCCGCAACGGTCTGCTCCGGCCAATCCGGGCCGCCGGCCGCCGGCCACCCGAACCGCCGGCCCGGGCCGCTCCGAACCGCCGACCCCGGTCGTCTCGATCCGCCGCCCTCGGTCGTCTCGCTCCGCCGAGCTGGGCCGTTAAAAAGGGGCCCCGGTACATCGGAAAGCGATAACAGGGTGCCCTTCCTTTCCTGCGGTAACGTGGCCGCCGTGACGATGGAGACGCCGGCCGCGCCGGTCGCCAAGCGGGTCCCGACCGACCGCAGCCACCACGGCGAGACGGTCATCGACGAGTACGCCTGGCTCGCGAAGAAGGACGATCCAGCGACGATCGCGTACCTGACGGCGGAGAACGAGCACACCGAGGCCCGCACGGCGCACCTGGCCGAGCTGCGCGAGACGCTCTTCACCGAGACCCGCCGGCGGACCCGGGAGACCGACCTGACGGTGCCGGTCCGCAAGGGTGGGTACTGGTACTACACCCGGACCGTGGAGGGCCAGCAGTACGGGATCCACTGCCGGCGGGCCGTCGCCGAGGGCGAAACGGAACCCCCGCGTCTCGCCGGAGGCGAGACTGAACCCCCGAGCGCCGCCGACGGCGCGCCGTTGCCCGGTGAGGAGATCCTGCTCGACGGCAACGCGCTGGCCCAGGGGCACGAGTTCTTCGCGTTGGGCGCCTTCGACGTGAGCCCGGACGGCCGGTGGCTCGCGTACTCCACCGACTTCGCCGGCGACGAACGGTTCACGCTGCGGATCAAGGACCTCAGCACCGGCGAGGCGCTGACGGACGAGGTGCCGGACACCTTCTACGGCACCGCCTGGTCGGCCGACGGCACCATGCTGTTCTACCTGACCGTGGACGAGGCGTGGCGGCCGTACCGGGTGTGGCGGCACGTCGTCGGGACCCCGGCCACGGACGACGTCGTGGTGTACGAGGAGCCCGACGAGCGGTTCTGGGTGGGCGTCGAGCTGACCCGTTCGGAGAAGTTCATCCTGATCGAGATCGGCAGCAAGACCACCAGCGAGGTACGGGTGATCCCGGCCAGCAACCCGACCGGCGAGCCGGCCATCGTCGCGGAACGCCGGCAGGGGATCGAGTACTCCGTCGAGCACCACGGACACCGGTTCCTGATCCTGCACAACGACGGTGCCGAGGACTTCGCCCTCGCGTACACCTCGGCGGACGCGCCGGGTGACTGGACGCCGATCATCGAGCACAGCCCGGGTACCCGGCTGGAGTCGGTGGACGCGTTCGCCAACCATCTCGTGGTGTCGCTGCGCACCGGCGGCCTCACCGGACTGCGGGTGATGGCGGTGGGCAGCACCGACACGTACGACGTCGAGTTCCCAGAGCCGATCCACGCCGTCGGCCTGGACAGCAACCCGGAGTACCGGACCGACACCGTCCGGATCGGCTACGCCTCGCTGATCACGCCCGAGTCGGTGTACGACCTCAACCTGGTGACCGGCGAGCTGGTGCTCCGCCGGCAGAAGCCGGTGCTGCCCGGCCCGGACGGGCGCGAGTTCGATCCGGCCGGTTACGAGCAGCACCGGGAGTGGGCGCTGGCCGACGACGGCACCCGGGTGCCGATTTCGCTGGTCTGCCGCGCCGGGACGCCACGGGACGGTTCCGCGCCGTGCGTGCTCTACGGCTACGGGTCGTACGAGACCAGCATGGACCCGTGGTTCTCGATCCCCCGGCTGTCCCTGTTGGACCGGGGTGTCATCTTCGCCGTGGCGCACATCCGGGGCGGCGGTGAGCTGGGTCGGCGCTGGTACGACCAGGGCAAGCTGCTGGCCAAGAAGAACACCTTCACCGACTTCGTGGCCTGCGCCCGGCATCTGACGGACCAGGGCTGGACCTCGGCCGACCGGTTGGTGGCCCGGGGCGCCTCGGCGGGCGGCCTGCTGATGGGTGCGGTGGCGAACCTGGCCCCCGACGCCTTCACCGGGATCGTCGCCCAGGTCCCGTTCGTGGACGCGCTCACCTCGATCCTCGACCCGTCCCTGCCGTTGACCGTCACCGAGTGGGAGGAGTGGGGCAACCCGCTCGACGATCCCGAGGTGTACGCCTACATGCGCTCGTACACGCCGTACGAGAACGTGCGGGCGGTGCGGTATCCGGCGATCCTGGCGTTGACCAGCCTGAACGACACCCGGGTGCTCTACCACGAGCCGGCGAAGTGGATCGCCCGGTTGCGGGCGGTGGCACCGGAGGGCTCGTACCTGCTCAAGACCGAGATGGAGGCCGGGCACGGCGGCCCGAGTGGCCGGTACGACACGTGGCGCGAGGAGGCGTTCGTCGCCTCCTGGATCCTGGACCGGTTCGGCATCAAGGAGTAGCGCCATCTGTTAAGAACCTTGCCTGATACCGGGTCGGACATAATAGTGATGTTCATGGATATCAGGCGAACGGTGGCTCGACTCCTGCTGGCCGGCCTGGCCGCGGCGCTCGCACCCGCGGTTGTCACGCCGGCGGCGTACCCCGCCACCCCCGGAACGCTCCCCCAGCTCGCCCCCGGGGCGCTCCCCCAGCTCGCCCCCGGGGCGCTCCCCCAGCTCGCCCCCGGGGCGGTGACCTGGAGCGACGACTTCACCGGCCCGGCCGGCACCGCGCCGGACCCGGGCCGGTGGCGGCACGACATCGGCGGCAGCGGCTGGGGCAACAACGAGCTGGAGTACTACACCGACAGCACCCGCAACGCCGCGCTGGACGGCAACGGCAACCTGATCATCACCGCCCGCCGGGAGAACCCGGCCGGCTACACCTGCCACTACGGCACCTGCAAGTACACCTCGGCCCGGCTGTTGACGTCCGGCACCTTCAGCCAGGCGTACGGCCGGTTCGAGGCGCGGATCAAGCTGCCCCGTGGCCAGGGCATCTGGCCGGCCTTCTGGATGCTCGGCACCGACATCGGCAGCGCCGGCTGGCCGGCCAGCGGCGAGATCGACATCATGGAGAACATCGGCCGCGAACCGGGCACGGTACACGGCACGATCCACGGCCCCGGCTATTCGGGCGCGGGCGGCCCGGGTGCCGCCTACACGCTGCCCGGTGGCCAGGCGTTCGCGGACGGGTTCCACACCTTCGCCGTGGACTGGGCGCCGGACTCGATCACCTGGTACGTCGACGGCGTCGCGTACTCCCGGAAGACCCCGGCCGACGCGGGCGGCAACCGGTGGGTCTTCGACCACCCGTTCTTCCTGCTGCTCAACCTGGCCGTCGGCGGCAACTGGCCGGGCAACCCGGACGCCAGCACGAGCTTCCCGCAGCAGATGGTGATCGACTACGTCCGGGCCCAGGCCTGGGACGGTGGCGGCGGGCCCGCCGGCTCCGGGGCGCTCGTCGGATACGCCGGCAAGTGCATCGACGTTCCCGGTGGCATCTCCGCCGACGGCGCCCGGCTGCAACTGTGGGACTGCAACGGCACGCCGGCACAGCAGTGGAGTTTCCCCGGCGACGGGACGGTCCGCGCCCTCGGGAAGTGCATGGACGTGGCGTGGGGCTCCACCGCGAACGGTGCCGCAGTGCAACTGGCCAACTGTTCCGGCAACCCGGCCCAGCAGTTCGTGCTGACCGGCGCCGGTGACCTGGTCAACCCGCAGGCCAACAAGTGCGTCGACGTGACGGCCTGGAACAGCGCGAACGGCACCCCGTTGGAGACCTGGGACTGCACCGGCGGCGCCAACCAGAAGTGGCGCCGCACCTGAGCAATGTCTCCCACCGCGAATCTTGGACGTGAACCGTTCGCTGGGAACGGTTTGCGTCCAAGATTCGCTTTTTTGGGTTGGGGTGGGCGGTCAGTCGGCCAGGGCGGCGGCGAGGACGGCCGGGTCGACGTTGCCGCCGCTCACGACGGCCACCGTGGCACCGCCCGGCAGGTCAGCACTCCGGAACATCGCCGCCGCGGTGGCCACCGCCCCGCTCGGCTCCACCACCAGCCGGCTCTCGCGAACGAGCCGGACGAGGGCCGCGGTTATCTCCTCCTCGGTCACCGTCACGATCGCGTCCAGCCGCTCCGCCAGATGCGCCAGGGTCAGCTCGGAAAGGTTGGTCCGCAGGCCGTCCGCGCCGGTCCGGTAGGTGAGTTCCGGTCCCCAGACGACCAGCTCGCCGGCCGCCAGCGAGGCCCGGGCGTCCGCCGCGAGTTCCGGCTCGACCCCGATGACGGCGGTCGACGGTCGCAGCCCCTTGATCGCGGTGGCCACCCCGGAGGCCAGGCCACCACCGCCGACCGGCACCAGCACCACGGACACCTCGGGCAGGTCGGCGACGATCTCCAGCCCGACCGTGCCCTGTCCGGCGATGATCCGCCGATCGTCGTACGGCGGGACGAGCGTCGCCCCGCTCTCGGCCACGATCCGGTTCGCCTCGACCAGCCGGCGCGCGGGCGGCACGAGCAGCACCTCGGCGCCGAGCCGCCGGACCGCCGTCACCTTGACCGCCGGCGCCCCCTCGGGAATCACCACCGTGCACGGCACGTGCGCCGCCCGCGCGGCCCAGGCGAGCGCCTGGCCATGGTTACCGGAGGAGTGCGTGACCACCCCACGGGCCCGTTCGGCGGAGGAGAGTCGGGCCACCGCGTGGGTGGCCCCGCGCAGCTTGAACGAACCGACCGGTTGCAGGCTCTCCGGTTTGATCCACAGCCGCTCGTCCCACCGGGACGGCAGCAACGGCGTACGGATGATCCGACCGGCGACGCTGTCGGCCGCCGCGCGCACCTCTGCCAGGCTGACCAGATCCATCTGGCCATCCTGACCCACACCCGTCCGACTCGCCCGGCCCAGCGGCAGGTCCGAGCCGAACCGCAGGTCCGAGCCCAGCCGCAGGGGCGGGCCCAACCGCAGGGGTGAGGGCGGTGCTGGCGTGGCGGGGCTGCGACAAAGCCGGGCCCAGGTAGCGGCAAAAGCCTAGGATCAGGCGAAACGCCGCAGATCCCGGGAGACCGCGATGACCACGCCGGAACCGGCCGACCGCGGCCCCGAGCTGACCACACCGGCGGCACCCGAACCCCAACCGGCCGGTACCGGACCGGAATCCACCGGTCGGGCGGAGTGGTCGAGTCCGGCCACCGTGGCCGAGGCACCGCCGCTGGGCGGCGTACCCCCGCAGCCACCGGCAGTATCGGCGGAGCCGGCGCGGGCGCGCGACCCGGTCCCCCGGCCCGCCCGGCGCAGTCCGCGGCCCTGGCTGATCCTGGCGGTGGCGGCCCTGTTCCTGGTCTGCTGTTACGGCGGCGCGGCCGTGGCGCTGTTCACCTGGGGACGCAGCCTGCTGTCCGTGGTGCGGGACCGCACCGAGCACGCGGTGGGACTCGGTGAGCCGGTCCGGGACGGCACCGTGGAGTTCCGGGTCAACCGGGTGCGGTGCGGCATCACCCAGGTCGGTGATCCGATCATCAACCAGACCGCCGTCGGGCAGTTCTGCGCGGTTGAACTCGACGTTCGAAACATCGGCGGGCGGCCGGTCAGCCTGGACGACGCCCGGCAGCAGGCGTACGGGCCACGCGGGCAGCGCTACCTGCCGGATCCGGCCGCGAGCCTGTTGGCGAGCGCCGACCAGCCCGTCTTCCTCACCGACATCGATCCCGGCGACCTGGTCAGCGGGGTCATCGTCTACGACATCCCGGCCGCCGACCGGATCGTCCGGCTGCGACTGCACGGTCCCGGTTCCGCTTCGGCGAAGGGCGCTCTGATCCGCCTGTGACCGCTGGCTGCTGTGACACACCCGGGCGGTTACGACGAGACCCGAGTCGTTAGGAGGGGGCCCTTCCTATACAAAAAGCGATAACAAAGGCCCCTTCCTTTCGCCCACGCGTCAGGTCACGCGCAGTTCCTCGACCGAGGTGCTGGCCCGCAGCAGGAGCAGCCCGGCCGCCGCGGTGAGCAGCACCGCCACGAGCGCGCCGGCACCGACCAGGGCGAGCTGCTCGAACGGTACGGGCACCAGCCGGTCGATCTCGACGAACCGGGTGTACCGGTCGGCGACCGCCGGGTCGGCGCAGCTCGAACCGGCCGGTGGGACGCAGAGGGAACCGGTCTGGGTGACCCGCCCCCCGTTGAACATCCGGCCGAGCACCGCGCCGACGGTCAGCGCCAGCAGGATCGCCGGCACCGCGGGCGCCAGGACCTGCCAGCCGATCGACCGGCCGAGCACCGCGCGCGGAACCCCGGCCGCGACCAGGTGCGCGTACGACCGCCGACGGGAAACGATCCCCTCGCCGATGGCCACCAGCAGTCCGCCGGCAGCGATCACCAGCGCCACCACCACGGCGAGGTTCACCAGGTCCATCGTCTGGGTGAAGAACACGTCCGGGTCGGCCGGCAGCGGTTCGTGTCCGCTGGCCAGGTCGGCCATCCGCTGCGACTCCACCTGGACGAGTTGGTTGGTCGCGAAGTACGTCCGGAAGGCCGCCGCGCCGGCGCCGAACACCACGCAGGCCAGCAACGCGGTGAAGGTCCGGCTGCCCGACCACGGATCGGCCAGCAGCCGCCGGGCCGCCAGCAGCGTGGCCGGGCGCCGGGCGAACCGGTGCAACAGCCGTCCCGTGTTGTACGAGATCCAGCCGGCGCCCAGCACCACCCCGAGGAGCGCCAGCGTGTTCCCGATCATCAGCAGGGCCAGCGGCGTCCAACCGGGCAGCGTCCAGTGGAACCGTTCGGAGCCCTCGATCAGCGGCTTGAAGGCGGCGAACGCGGCCAGGCCCAGGCCGATCAGCACCCCCGGCAGCGGTCCGGGTACGCCACGCGGATCCGTACGCCGGACCACGCCGAACGGGCTCAGCGTGACCCGCCGCAGCAGCAGGACGGTGACCAGCCCGGCCAGCAGCGGCAACCCGAGCGTCAGGACGACCAGCACCGGCACCGGCGGCAGCACGTCGGTCGGCAGCGCCAGCTTGCCGTCCGGGCCGGGATGGTCCAGCAGCCGGCGCCCGACCAGGAAGACGGCCAGGGCCGCGACCGAACCGAACAGGCTCGCCAGTCCGGCCTCGCCGGCCGCGATCAGCACCGCCTGCCCGGGCGTCGCACCGGCCAGCCGGATCGCGGCGAGCCGCCGGTCCCGGGCCGGCGCGCCGAGCCGGGCACACTGCCCGGCCAGCGACAGCACCGGGATGAGCAGCAACAGCAGCGCGAGCGCCAACCCGGGCCGCAGTCCCGGCTCGGCCAGCAGATGATTGCGGTACTGCTCCGAGTTGCCGCTCCAGTGATTGTCCGGGTCGGTGGCCGCCGGCGCGGGGATCGCCAGCACGGTGGCGGCGGCCAGCGCGGTGAGGGTGGCCAGCAGCGCGGTGAAGCCGGTCAGCACCACCCGGAGCGTGTCGGTACGGGTGCCGGCCAGGGCCAGTCGTACCAGGGTCGCGGGTTTCACCGGGCACGGCCCGGCAGCGGCCGGATCGCCTCGGCGGCCCCCCTCGGCTGCGACTCGGTGAAGCCGAGGCCGGTGGAGTCGACCTGGCCGTCCCGCAGCGCCACCTCACGGTCGGCGTACGCCGCGACCCGCGGCTCGTGGGTGACCAGTACGACGGTGGTCTCCTGTTCGCGGGCCACCCGGACCAGTTGGCCGAGCACCTGCTCTCCGCTGAGCGTGTCCAGCGCCCCGGTCGGCTCGTCGGCGAACAGCACGCGAGGCTCGGTGACCAGCGCCCGGGCCAGCGCGCACCGCTGCTGCTGACCGCCGGACATCGCACCGGGTCGACTGTCCGCCAGGTCGGCGACGCCGAGCCGGTCAAGCCAGCTCAGCGCCGCCGTCCGCGCCTCTCGCCGCCCCGTGCCGGCGAGCAGCAGTGGCAGCGCCACGTTCTCGGCGGCCGTCAGCTCCGGAACAACCTGCCCGAACTGGAACAGCACCCCGAAATCGGTACGCCGTAACCGGGACCTGGCCGCCTCGGACCACGTGTCGATCCGGTGCTCGCGGTAGGAGACCTCGCCCGCGTCCGGGCGCAGGATGCCGGCGAGGCAGTGCAGCAGGGTTGACTTCCCGCACCCGCTCGGACCGGTGACGGCGAGGATCTCGCCCTCGGCCACGTCGAGCGTCACCCCCCGCAGGGCCGGTGTCAGGCCGTACGACCGGACCACCCCGCGAGCTCGCAGCAGTGTCGTCATGCATGCACCTCCCGGTGCCAGTCGGTGACCCGGTCGAGGGTGGTCGCCAGCCACCGGAGGTCCGCGTCGAGATGGGCGATGGCGAAGTCGGCGGCCACGAGGTCGCCGAGGGTCGCGGTCGGGTCGGTCTTGACCCGGGTGAGTTCGCGCAGCCGCTCGGTGTGGGCCCGCCGCTGGGCGATCAGGTACTCCCGGGCCAGGTCGTCCCCGGCGACCAGGATCGCGACGGTCACCTTGGCCAGCAGCGTGCTGGTGACGTACGGGGCCGGCGGTTCGACCGAGTTCAGCCAGTCCACCAGGGTCGCCCGGCCAGCCTCGGTGATCCCGTACGAGGTGCGGTCCGGGCCGGCGTCGCGATCCTGTCCGAGCTGCACCACGTGGCCGTCGCGTTCCAGCCGGCCGAGCGTCGCGTACACCTGGCCGTAGGCCAGCGGCCTGGCCCTCGGCAGCCGGGCGTCGTGAGCCCGTTTCAGCTCGTAGCCGTGCAGCGGTCCGGCCGACAGCAGGCCGAGCAGCACGTGCGGGGTCGACATGGGGGCTACTATTCACTGAATGAATAGACGAGGTCAAGCCGACCCGTCGGGTGCCCTTCCTTACAGCCGGCTGCGGTTCGCGTAGAAGATCAGCCCGCCCACCGAGAGGCCGGCCTGGACGAGAACAGTCCGCCAGTCGAGGGCACCGCCGCCGAACAGCACCAGCAGGGTCGGCAGGCAGAGCAGCACGAGCAGGTCGATGCCGGACAGCAGCCACAGCAGCGGACCGGTGGCCAGGCTGCCCATCGGGGTCTCGATCGGCATCAGGTCATGCCGCACCTGCCCGACCCGGGCCCGCCGGATCGCCGCCACCCCGGCTGCCGGACCGAGCACCAGGCCCAGCGCCCACCACGGGCCCGCCGGCAGGTCGCCGAGCAGCGCGGGCACCGTCAGCGCCGCCGCACCCCACACCGCGCCCAGCACCGCCGGTACGACCAGCCGTCCGATCAGCGCCTGCCGTCCGGTGAGCCCGAGCAGGCGCAGCAGCGCGGGTTGGACGCTGTCCCGACGTACCGCGTCGGTGGTCGTGGTGGCGGCGGCCAGCGCGCCCCCGAGCGTCACCGCGACCAGCAGCCAGCGGGGGCCGGCCAGCGCGACGGCCGGGCCGAGCGTCCCGACCGCCAGCAGCAGCAGCCGGCCCGGCCGGCGGCGCAGCACCAGCAGGTCGTGCTGGACGAGCAGGGCCCAGCTCGGCAGGGCCCGCAGCCGCGCCGAACGCAGCACCCGCGCTCCCCAGTAGCGACGCTGGCCCGCCTCCAGCAGAAACGCCGGCTCCACCGCCACGGCCGCGTCGAGATAGGTGCCCCGGGTCTCGGCCGCCTCCCGCACCAGATGCGCGGGCATCCGGTCCAACATCCGCGCGGTGGGCACCAGAACCCCGAGCCCGACCAGCGCGCCGAGCCCGGCCAGCGCCGTCAGCACCGCCGGTCCGGAGCCGCCGGCCAGCGGGGCCGGCGGCGTCGGTCGACCCAGCCCGGCGGCCAGGCCGGCCAGCACCAGCAACAGGCCGGCGGCACCGACGTCGAGCGCCCGACCCAGCCGGGCGTACCGCTGGGACCACGCGGCGGCCAGCAGCACCACGGTGCCGGTCACCGCACCGGCGAGCAGCGCCGGCAGCAGGATGTCGGCGTCGATCGGCCGCGCCGCGAACCGACCCACCCCGGCCGCCGCGCCGGCCGCGCCCACCGCCACCGACCCGGCCAGCGCCACCAGCGCACCGGGGACCAGCAGGCCGCGCCGGGACACCGGGGCGAGGAACAGCCAGGCCAGGTCGGCCCGGCTCACCGCCAGCGGCCCCAACCGGCGCAGCAGCGCGAACAGCAGGAGCGGGGTCATCGCCAGCAGCGCGGCCGGGGGCACGGCCCGCGGATCGGCCAGCGACACCGCGTGGGCCGGCCAGACCAGCGGGGTCAGCGTCCGGCCCAGCAGGGCGACCGCCATCGCCACGGTCAGCACGGCGATGTACACGGTGCTGGCCGAACCCTCGATGCCCGCGGCCCGCCGCCGGGTCCGAACCCAGCGTCGCAACCGCCGGACGGGTACGTCCCGACCGGGCTCCGCCAGCGTCGACGGCCGGGCGACCACGCTCATGTCAGCGTGAGCTGTTCGCCGCCCACCTCGGCGGCGAACCCCGGGTCGTGACTGGCCATCACCAGGGTGCCGCCACCCTCGACGTACGACCGCAGCAGCTCCGCCACCGCACTCTTGATCTCGGTGTCCAACCGCTGCTCCGGCTCGTCCAGCACCAGTAGCCGGCTCGGCCGGGCCAGCACCGCCGCGAGCAGGAAGCGCTGTCGCTGGCCCGAGGACAGGGTGAGCGGGGTGGCGTCGGCCACCGGTCCGAGCCCGAGCGACTCGAACAGCCGGTCCAGCTCGCCGTCGGCCGGATCGGCGTCGTGGGCCAGCCGGATCAGTTCGACGTGCTCGCGTACGGTCAGGCCGTTGTACCAGCCCGGAGCCTCGACGGTGGTCGCCACGGACCGCCAGAAGGCGGCGGAACGGCCCGGCGGCCGACCGAAAACCCGGACGGTGCCGCCGTCCACGGCCTGCAGGCCGGTCACACAGCGCAACAGGGTCGACTTGCCGCTGCCGTTGGCGCCGGTCACGCAGTGTGCGCTGCCGGCCGGCACGGTCAGCTCGAAGCCGTCGAAGATGACTGCGGCCCCGTAGGAGACACGCAGATCCCGGACAGCCACCGCCGGAACGTCCCCGGCCGCTGGCGGGGTCCCGGCCGGTACGTTGCGGGAGGCTGGTGCGGACACGGCGCCAAGTATGGCACCGGGCTACCTCGACACGGCCCGCAGCCGGACCACGGCGACGCCCCGGTTGAGCGCCGCCCGCAGGTCACCCGGGTCCGGCGTGCCGTCCGCCTCGTGCCGGATCCGGGCATACCGGCCGTGCACCGGGTTGTGCGCCAGGATCGCGCGATAGAGCGGAGTGATCTCGCCCTCGTCGGTCACCACGTCCGCGAGCATCCGCCGGCGTCGACGGGCCACGGTGACCGTGACCTCCTGGGCCGGCGTCAGGTTGCGCCGCCACCGTCCGCCGGTCCCGATGAGCAGGCCGTCCGGGGTCCCGACATAACCGACCGGCAGCCGGTAGCGCCGGCCGGTCTTCCGCCCCACCACGTCGATGACCAGGATGCGGTTGCTCACGACCCGATGCAGCAGCGGCGTCGCGAGCACCGCCCGCATGATCCCGTTCAACACCGTCTGACCCCGCCCGGGTCGCGCCGGACGCTGCCCGCTCGTCTCCGCCATCACAGACTCCAATCAACTGATTGATTGGAGCGTAGCCCCGGTTCGGCGTACCGTCATCCCCGTGAGCAGCGGTGAACACGACCGGCCGCCGGCCCGGCCGGACCGCCCGGAGGCGGCCGGCCCCGAGGCCGAGACCCGGGTGGCAGCCGGCCCCGAGGCCGAGACCCGGGCCGCGGCCGGGCGTCGCGCCGAGATCGTCGAGGCCGCGTACCGGTGCGTGGCGGCCAACGGGTTGTACGGCCTCCGGATGCGCGACGTGGCCGCGACCGCCGGAGTGAACATCGCGACCGTGCACTACCACCTGAGCAGCAAGGCCGGCCTGATCCGCGCGGTGGTCGAGCACGCGCACGGCCGGTTCCGCCGGGAGGCCGCACCGGCCGACGAACCCGATCCGGTACGGCGGCTCCGCGCACACCTGGACCGGCTCTTCGCGCTGCTGGCCAGGGATCCCGACCTGGGTCACGTGATGGCCGAGATCGCGCTGCACGCGCGCCGGGACGACGCGGTGGCCGAGGCGGTGGCCTCCGCAGAGGAACGCTGGCGCGAGGCGTTGCTCGACATGATGGCGCCGCTGCCACGCCGGCAGGTCGCTCCGGTCGCGCTGCTGGTGACGCTGACGGCCAAGGGCGCCTGCCTGCCGCCGGTACGGAGCACCGACCTGGCCGCGGCGCACCACGAGTTGATCGGCTGCCTGGAGCGGCGGCTCGACCCGACCTCCCCGCCGAGGCGTTGAGCCGGCACCGTCGCCGGAGCGTTGAGCCGGCACCGTCGCCGGGGGTGTTAAGCGGGGGCCCTTGCTATACGAAAAGCGATAACAAGGTGCCCTTCCTTTCACCGGGTCAGTGGCGGCGGACGGCTACCAGCGCGAGGTCGTCGTGGATCTCGGCGGGCGCCAGCTCAGCCAGCAACCGCTCGCAGAACTGGTCGAGGTTGTCGTCGACCCGCGCCGCCGACGCGGCCAGGGCCCGCAGCCCGTCGTCGATGTCGGTGTCCCGCCGCTCGATCAGACCGTCCGTGTAGAGCACCAGCGCCGCCCCGGGCGGCAGGGTGAACTCCAGGTCCGGCGGCCGGTCCGCGCGGACGCCGAGCAGGGGCGCCCGGTGCTCCAGGAACTTCACCCGGCCGTCGGTGTGCAGCAGCGGTGGCAGGTGGCCGGCGCTGGCCATCCGGACCCGACCGGTGGGCGGGTGCAGCAGCAACACGCAGACGGTCGCCAGTTCGCCGGGAAGCAGCGTACGCATCAACTCGTCCACCCGGGCCAGCATCTCGCCCGGCTGGTGGCCCTCCACCGCGTACGCGCGCAGGGCGTGCCGCAGCTCGGCCATCACGGTGGCGGCGTGCAGCGAGTGGCCCGCCACGTCGCCGATCGCCACCAGCAGATGACCGTCGAGCATCACCAGCTCGTAGAAGTCGCCACCCACCTCGGTCTGCGCGCTCGCCGGCTCGTACCGGACCGCCAGGTCGAGGCCGTTGATCCGGGGGATCCGGCGGGGCAGCAGGCTGCGCTGGAGGGTCACCGCGATCCGGTGCTCCTCGTCGTACGACCGTTGCACCTCGACCGCGGCGGCCACCGCCTGGGTGAGCTGGATCAGCACCGGGTTGCCGGGCGTCTGGCTGCTCTCCGGCACCACCACGTAGAGCGGCGCGCGGTCCTCCCGCAGTTTGGCGACGCCCACGGTGACCAGTTCCTCGGCGCCCCAGTCGAGTCGCCCCCAGCGGGCGGCCGGGTCGACCCGGATCGTCGAGCCGACCGGCACACCCAGGTCGTCGACGATCCAGGGCCGGATCTGCGGGGTGGCCTCCGGTCCGTCGGACACCCCGGCGATGCAGTCACCGTCGGCGGTCTCCGCCACCACGGCCACCGGCGACTTGAAGATCTTGGCGGCGCCCCGGGCGGCGTTCTCCAGCAGCGTGCTGAAGGACGGTGCGAGCGTCACGGCCAGCGTCGTCTCGGCCAGCAGATTGAGCCGGTACGCCAGCAGTTCGGCGCGTTGCCGGGCCCGGTAGTACCGCAGCACCGCCTGGGCGGTGGCGATCAGTTCCTCCGGCTCGATCGGTTCGACCAGGTAGGCGTCGGCGCCCCGGGTCAACCCCTGCGCCCGGTCCACCACGTCCACGGCGTGGGCCGAGACGTGGATCACCGGCAGCGCGGCATGGCCCGCCTTGAGCCGCTCGCACACGTCGTAGCCACTCATGTCCGGCAGTCGGACGTCGAGCACGACCAGATCGATCGACTCGTCGACCCGGGCCAGCGCGGCAGTGCCGGTTTCGGCCTCGACGACCGAGAAGCCGGCCCGGGTGAGCCAGCTGACCAGCAGGTAGCGCTTGGTGGCGCTGTCGTCCACCACCAGAATGGTGGCCGGTTCGAGATCCATCTCAGCCGCCCGTCGCCGCGCCACCGGCACCGTCCGCCGGCAGGGAGACCACGAAGGTGCTGCCCCGGCCCGGTTCGCTGGTCAGGCTCAGGACGCCACCCAGCAGCGTCACCAGCCGTTTCGCGTACGGCAGGCCGAGCCCCGTGCCGGCGACGGAGTGCCCCGGCACCTGGTAGAACTCCTCGAAGATCCGCCCGTGCAGCTCGGCCGGGATGCCGGGACCGGTGTCCGTGACCGACAGCCGCCACAGGTCACCCGCCCGCTCGGCTCGCATCCGTACCTCTCCCCGCTCGGTGAACTTCAACCCGTTGTGCAGCAGATTACGCAGCACCTGGGTCAGCAGTACCTCGTCGGATCGGATGATGGTTCCCGGCGGCGGGTCCTCGACCACCAGCTCGACGCCGGGTCGGGTGGCCAGGGCGCGCAGCGTCCCGCGCAGTTGCCCGAAGACGACCCGCAGGTCGACGTCCGCCCAGTTCACCTCGATCCGGCCGGACTCCGCCTTGGCCAGGTCGAGCAGCTCGTTGACCAGGGACAGCAGGTCTGCCGCGGAGCCGCGGATCAGCTCGACCTGGCGGTCCTGCTCGGCGGTGAGCGGGTCGGAGGCCGAGTCGGCGAGCAGCCGGCCCAGCCCCATGATCGCGGTGACCGGGGCGCGTAGCTCGTGGCTGACGTTGGCCAGGAACCGGCTCTTCGCCTCGCTGGCCGCCCGGAGCTGGGCCGACTTCTCGTCCAACTCGGCGTAGAGCGCCACCACGCCCTGGTTGGTGGCCTCCAGTTCCTCGGACAGCTGCGAGTAGAGCGCCATCACACCCTGGTTGGTCTCCCGCAGCTCCCCGTTCAGCACGGCCAGCTCGTCCCGCTGGCTGCGTACCTCGTCCAGCGCCGCGATCAACTGCTCGTTCTGCACGACCAGCTCTTCCAGCGGGGTGCCGGGCAGCTTGTCGGCGAGCCGGACCCGTAGTTCCGCGATCCGGTCCCGGGTGAGCTGTTGGGCCGAGGACGGGATGCGGCGGCACATCCGGACGACCGTCGTACGGTCCTGGCGGGTGGCCTCCAGGCGGTCCACCAGCCGTTCCACGGCGGCGGCGTATCCGGGGCCGCGCCCGTCCCAGTCCACCGCGCCGGGCGAGACGAGATCGATCCGCAGGACCGGCCCGAGGCCGTCCTCGGGGCCGACCCGGAAGGTGACGTCGGCGCCACCGGCCCGGGACAGCAGTTGCCGGGCGACCTCGCTGAGCGCGGTGACGAACCGGATCTGGTCCTGGTACTCCAGGCCCACGGCGGCGGCGACCTCGCGCCCACGCTGCCGTACCAGGAAGATGTCGTGTTCGACCCGCAGCGTCATCCGGACCAGCGCGGCGGACGCCCCGTCCGACCGGGGCGCCCCGGCACCCGACGGACCGGTCGGATCGGTCACAGCAGCCTCGCCACGAGCACGCAGGCGTCGTCCCGGCGTACCCCGGCGTCCCGGAGCACCGTCGCGGCGACCAGCAGCGGGGAATGGGTGAACAGGCCCGGATAGTCGTCCGCCCGCCAACGGTCGGACACCCCGTCGGAGTGCATCAGCAGGGTGTCCCCGGCCTCGTACGGATAGTCGTACTCCCGGATCTGTCGGCGCTGGTGTCCGGCGATGCCCGGCAGCGACACCAGCCCCCGCCGGCCGGTGGCGTTCACCAGGACGGCCGCGATGTTGCCCAGGCCGGCGTACCGGACGACACCCGCCACGGAATCCAGCTCGGCCACCGCGAGTGCGGCGCCGCGGGTGTGGCCGAGGGCCTTGTGCAGCAGTTCGACCACCGCCGCCGGCGAACTCCACGGTGCGGTCAGGAAGGCGTGCCGGGCCGCCTGGGTGGCCGCCGCCGCCAGCGGCCCGTGGCCCAGCCCGTCACAGACCAGCGCCTGGTGCCGGCTCTCCCGGACCCGTAGCGCGAACCCGTCGCCGCACACCTTCTCACCGGTCAGCGGCCGGGTGAGGCCGGCGCCCCACGCGGTGGCGGGCACGCCGGTCGGCCAGATCTGCGCGGCCGCCACCGTGCCCCGACCGGGCACCGAGTGGGCGTCGTACCAGCTGGCCTGCCGGGAGATGGAGCCGAGCCCGATGCCCAGGGTGCCAGCGGTCGAGTGGCCGTCCCGGCCCGAGCTGTCCAGGTCGGTCATGCCGGGCCCGGAATCGATCGCCACCAGCTCCACCCCGGCGGTGTCGTCCCGGCGCACCGGACGCACCAACAGGACGCCCTCGTCGGCGTGCTTGGCCAGATTGCTGGTCAGTTCGGCGACGACGATGGACAGTTTCGCCGTCTGGTCCGAGCCCAGTTCGAGCCGGGCCGCCAGCCGTTCCGCCGTCCGCCGGACCGCGCTCGCGGTGCTGCCCGGCTCGACCCGGAACCAGACGCCGTCGTCGTCGAGGTCGTCGGGCTCCAGGGTCATCGGGACCACTTGGTGATGACGATCCTGGTCCCCCGCCCGACGGCGGTGTCTATCTCGAACTCGTCGACCAGCCGGCGGGCACCACTGAGTCCCAGTCCCATGCCACCGCCGGTGGTGTAGCCGTCGGTCAGCGCCAGGTCGAGGTCGGCGATGCCCGGGCCGGAGTCGACGAAGACGATCCGGACGCCACGCCGCCGGCCACCGTCGAGGGAGTAGACCTCGACCGACCCGCCCCCGCCGTAGACGAGCGTGTTGCGGGCCAGCTCACTGGCCGCCGTGACCAGCTTGGTCTGGTCTACCAGGGACAGCTTCGCCGCCACGGCCACGGTACGCACCAACTGGCGTACCCGGACCACGTCCTCATCGGCGGTGATGGTCTGGACCTGGGGGCGGCCGAGACCGAGCTCGGCGGTCATGACTACGACGCCACCGGTTCTTGGTCGCTGGGGTCGGGGTCGGCGTCGGCCGGCACCAGGTCCTCGCGACTGGCGTTGATCAGGTCCATGCCCCGTTCCACGTTCAGCGCGGTCCGGATGCCGTTCAGCGACAGGCCCAGCTCGACCAGGGTGATCGCGACCGCGGGACGCATCCCGACGACCACGGTCTCGGCGTCCAGGACCTTCGAGATGGAGGCGATGGTGGACAGCATCCGGCCGATGAACGAGTCCACGATGTCGAGCGCGGTGATATCGATGATCACACCGTGGCACCCGGTCGCGACGATCCGGTCGGCGAGGTCCTCCTGCAGGGTGAGCGCCGTCTGGTCGGACATGTCCACCTGGATGGAGACCAGCAGGACGTCCCCGATCTTGAGGACCGGTACCCGATCCATCAGGACTCCCGCCGGGTGGAACGCCGCTGGGTGTCGACGCCGCTCAGCCGGAGCACGTGTCGCAGGGCGTCGGCCAGGCTCGACTTGGTCACGATGTCGCCGAACTCGATGCCCAACGCCACGATGGTCTGGGCGATCTGCGGGCGGATGCCGGAGATGATGCAGTCGGCCCCCATCAGCCGGGCGGCCACCACGGTCTTCAGAATGTGCTGCGCGACCTGGGTGTCCACCGCCGGCACACCGGTGATGTCGATGATCGCGTACGGGGAGCCGGTGTCCACCAGCGTCTGGAGCAGCCGCTCCATGACCACCTGGGCCCGCGCCGAGTCCAGGGTGCCGACCAGCGGCACCGCAACGACGCCCTCCCACAGCTTCACCACCGGCGTGGACAGCTCCAGCAGTTGCTCGGCCTGGTCCGCGACCAGCTCCTCGCGGGCCCGGGAGTAGCTCTCGAAGGTGAACAGGCCAAGGTCGTCGACCAGCGCGCCGTACGTGACGAAGTCGTCGAACGGGTTGGTACCGCCGGCCGCGGTCAGCACCTCGCGGACGGCGTCCTTGAGGGCGAACAGACTGATCGCCGTCTCGGTGGCGCTGAACCCCTGACGGGCGCGGGACCGGGACAGGTCCGACAGCACCGCCCGCAGTTCACCCGCGATGTCGGACTGCAGATCGAAGCCGTGCCCGGCCGCGCCCTCCCGGAGCGAGGCGGCCAGGGCCTCGTGCAGTTCCCGGATCTGCCGGTCCAGCTCGGCCTGGCTGAGCCGGCCCCGGAGGGAACGCCCGACGACCTCCGTCCACCGTTTGACGATCCGGTCGGAGTGTTCGTCCAGCAGGCCGGCGAACCGCCCGCTCTCTTCCGCGTTGAGCGCCACCGCTACCTCCCTGAGAGCCGGACCCGGTACCGCCCTGGAGCCGGACCGGCCGGACTCTACCATCGGCGAACCTTAGCTAGTTGTCACCAAGCAATCAGCTTGGACCGGCCCTGAAGTGGCGAAGCGGACACCCGGGTGGGGAATCGGGTCCGGTGATACGGACACCGGCTCCGTTGGTCGTCAGGCCGGCGTAATCCCCTCCCATCCCATCCTGCGTACGTCCCACTCGGTCGGGTACGGTTCGACCGAGTACAGGAGGTCCGAATGTCGTTGACGGTGAACACCGAACAACGCGGCGACGTCGTCGTCGTATCGGTCGCGGGCGAGCTCGACATGGCGACCGCGCCCCAGCTCCAGGACCAGATCACGGACCTGTTGGAAAAGGGGCGCAGCCGGCTGGTCTTCGACCTGGCGGAGGTGTCGTTCTGCGACTCGACCGGCCTGTCGGTCTTCGTACGCGCCAAGAACAGCAGCGACGAGGCCGGCGGCGTGGTCCGGCTGGCGGCTCCGCAACGAGGGGTGCTGCGCATCCTGGAGGTCAGCGGGCTGGTCGAGGTGCTGCAGACGTACCCGACGGTGGAGGCGGCCGTCAGCGGCGAGCCGAGCCCGGCGCCGAGCTGAACATCCGGCGGTACGCCGGGGAAACGCCGGTGCCGGACAACGCCGGCCGCCGCGCGCCGCCGCACGTCTCACGCCGCCGCACGCCGCCGGTCACCGAACTGGATGACAGCGGAACGTACGGTCACTCGTCCTCGACGAAGCGGGGCCGGGCGATCGCCAGGCCGGCGACGGTCTGCACGGCGAGCGCGCCGAGCAGGAAGCCGATCGGCAGTGTCCAGCCACCCGTGGCCGCGTAGAACAGGCCGACCAGCAGGGGACCGAGCGCGCCGATCAGGTAACCGGTGCTCTGGGTGAAGGCGGACAGCGCCACCGTGCCGTGCGAGGTACGGGCGCGCAGCCCGATGGCCGCCAGCGCGAGCGGGAACGCGCTCTGCCCCACGGCGAGGATGAGCACCCACAGCACCGCGCCGGACCTGGGCGCGAGGGCCAGACCGACGTACCCGATGCCGGTCGCGGCGGCCAACCCGAGCACCAGCGGGCGGAGGGTGCCCAGCCGGGTCGCCAGGGCCGGCATGACCAGGGCCACCGGCATACCCAGGGCGCTCACCGCGGCCAGCAGCAGCCCGGCGGCCTCCGCCCGGTAGCCGGCGTCCCGGAACAGCTGGGCCAGCCACCCCATGATCGCGTACGCCCCGAGTGACTGGGTGCCGAAGTAGATCGCCATGGCCCAGCCCAGCCGGGTCCGGGCCGGGCGTACCCGGCTCGGCTCCACCTGGCCGCCGGCCGAGCGGCCCGCCCGACGCCCCCGCCGGGTCAGCGGCACCAGCGCGGCGACCGCCAGCAACGCCATCAGGGCCCAGGCACCCAGGCCGGCCCGCCAGGAGCCGAAGGCGTGCGCGAGCGGCACGGCCGTGGCGGCGGCCACCGTGCCGCCGAGGGTCAGTGACATCGAGTACGCCCCGGTCACCAGGCCGGCCCGGTGTGCGAAGTGCTGCTTGACCAGCATCGGCAACAGGACGTTGGCGACCGCGATGCCGGCCAGGGCGAGCGCGCTGGTGAGCAGGAACACCAGTGCGGATCCGGTGACCACCCGGAGCAGTTGGCCGACGGTGAGGGCGGTCATGGCGACCACCAGCACCCGGGCCGGGGCGAACCGGCGGACCAGCCACGGCGTCAACGCGCCGACGGCCGCGAACGCGACGGTCGGCAGCGTGGTGACCAGACCGGCCAGTCCGGCCGACAGGTGCAGTCCGGTGCGTACCTCGTCGAGCAGTGCACCCAGGCTGGTGATCGCGGCCCGCAGGTTGACCGCCACCAGCAGCAGCGCGACCAGGGCGAGTCCGACGATCCGGCCGGGCGCGGCGGCCCGGCCGGCATCGTTCGGCTGACCCGGCACGCCGCCATCCGGCTGGCCCGACACAGCGGCGCCGTCCGGTTCGCTCGACACGCCGCCGTCCGGTTGGCTCGACACGCCGCCGTCCGGTTGGCTCGACACGCCGCCATCCGGGCCAGCCACCACGACGGGGGCAGTTGGGGTGAGGATGGGGCGTGGCGGTGTCATATCGGTGACCCTACAATCATGGGATGAATTTGGACCGAGGTTGTAACCGATGACACGGTCGGTCGATTCCCCTCCCACGGACTCCCGGCCGAGCGGAGAGCCGCGACAGACCCGCATCCGGCAGACCATCGACCGGCTCCGCGCGGAGATCGCCGCCGGCACCTGGCCGCTCGGCAGCCGGATCCCCACCGAACCCCGGCTGGTCGAGGCGTACGGGGTAGGCCGGAACACCGTCCGGGAGGCCGTCCGGGCGCTCGTCCACGCCGGCGTGCTGGAGTGCCGACAGGGCTCCGGAACGTACGTGGTGGGTACCGACGAACTGGCCGGGGCGGTGGCCCGGCGGGTCGCCGACGCCCGGACCGCCGAGGTCGTCGAGGTACGCCGGGCGTTCGAGGTCGAGGCCGCCCGGTTGGCCGCGACCCGCCGTACCGCCGAGGACCTGGCGACGCTCGACCGGGCGCTGGCCGACCGCGACGCCGCATGGCAGTCCGGCCGGCTGGCCGACTTCGTCGAGGCCGACGCGACGCTGCACACCGCCGTGGTGGCGGCGGCCCACAACGGCATCCTGGCCGGGTTGTACGCCTCGTTCGGCGCGGCCCTGCGGGCCAGCCTGGCCGACGCGATCGGCCCCGAACTGCGCCCTGACCTCTACATCGATCACCATCGACTCGTGGCCGCCATCCGGACCGGCGATCCGGCCCGCGCGGCCGACGAGGCGGGCGCGTTTCTCGAAGTGCCCACCGAGGAATAGGGTCTCCCGGTAATCAACCGGCCGGCGCGGGAGTGGGCATGTTCAAGGGCTTCAAAGACTTCATCATGCGGGGAAACGTCGTCGACCTCGCGGTCGGCGTCGTCATCGGCGCCGCGTTCACCGCGGTGGTGACGGCCCTCACCAAGTCCTTCCTGGAACCGCTGATCCGGCTGACCATCCTGTTGATCACCGGCAAGAGCAACGGCATCGAGGGCAGCAGCCCCGAGATCCGCGGCATCCCGTTCGACTGGGTCAGCTTCGTCAACGCGGTGATCACCTTCCTGCTCACCGCCGCCGCGCTGTACTTCCTGGTGGTCTTCCCGATGAACAAGCTGGCCGAGCGGCGCAAGCGTGGCGAGGAGCCGCCGCCGGCCGCACCCAGCGAGGAGGTCAAGCTGCTCACCGAGATCCGGGACGCGCTGGTCGCGGCCGGCCGGGCACCCGGGCAGCAGCGCAGCGCGCTGGACGACCTGCTCAGCCGGGAACGCCAGCCAGGCACCGACCCCCGCTGACCGCGAAAGGAAGGGCGCCTTCTTATCGCTTTTTGTATAGGAAGGGCCCCTTCTTAACGCCCGCCCCGGCGCGCGCGGCCCGGACCGCGACGGCGAGCGCGGCCGGCCTGTCGGACGGCGAGCGCGGCCGGGGCGGCAGGGTGCTGGCGTTCAGCCGGGCGGGCGGGGCGTGAGTTCGCGCCAGGCGTCCGATCCGGTCAGCAGGGCCCGGACGGCGTCGTAGGCGGCGTCCTCGGTGTCGTACTCGAAGAACCGGGAGATGCCCTCGGCGCCGCCGGCCCGCTGCTCCACGTGCCAGCGGTCGGCGTCCACCCGGAGCAGGACGTCACGCCGGGCCAGCCGCCCCCATTTGCCGTTCCACCAGTGTCTACGCTGTTCCATGGCCGCACCTTATCGAACGTGTGTTCGACTTCGAGGCGGGGTTGCCGGAGATTTTCGGGCGGAACTCCGGGCGGGCGGGGAGATCGTCCCGGGTGCCCGGTTTAGCCGGCCGAGCGGCCGGGAACCGGACCGCCATGCAGCCTGACGTCCCCACCACCGCCCACCCGATCGCCCAGACCACCGACGGCATGCGCGTCGTCGACGTGACCGGAGCGGAGATCGGAACGGTCACCGAGGTCCGGATGGGCGACCCGAACGCGGTCACCGCGCAGGAGCCACCCGACGGTGCCGGCGTGCTCGCCGGCAAGGTGCCGCACACCGACTCCGGCGACGAGCCGGACGTACCGGCCGATCTGGCCGCGCGGCTGCTGCGGGACGGTTACCTGCGGGTCGACCCGGGGGGCCTGACGGGCGGCGACCGGTACGTACGGGCCGAGCAGATCGCCCGGGTCCGCGAGGACACCGTCGAGCTGGCGGTTCCCGGGGCCGAGCTCGCCGAGGAGTCCTGACCCCGGCCCGTTCCGAAGCGGTCCCGGATCGGTCCAGCCCACGGATCAGTCCAGTTCCACCGAGTGCCGCAGCGCCCACAGCGCGGCCTCGGTCCGGGAGGCCGTTCCGGTCTTGCGGAGCAGGTTGGAGACATGCACCGTCACCGTCCGGACGGAGATGGACAGCGACCGCGCCACCTGCTTGTTGGACATTCCGGCGGCCAGGCAGCCGAGCACCTGACGTTCCCGGGCCGTCAGCTCGCCGGACAACGGCTCGACGGCTTTCACGGCTCGGGCCACGGGTTGACGCGGCAGCCTCAGGTGGGCCGGAAGCGTACCGTCCAGCAGCGCCAGCGGCTCGGTCCCGGAGGTCGTGGCCAGCAGCTCGGTGAGCTGGTACGGGTTGCCGGCAGTGCGCCGCCACACCCCCACCGCCACCTCGTCCGGCACCGGCACCCCGGCGTACACCTGGCACAGCACCTCGGCCACCTCGGCGATTGTGAGCGGCCTGAGGTGCTGGCGGACCGTCCCCGGCGTACCGGTGAGCCGGGCGACGGTACGGGCGGCGAGCTGGGGTGAGAGGGCGACCTCCGGAGGCCGGCTGGCCACCACCAGCAGTACCGGCAGTTCGGCCGCGACGGCCAGCTCGCCCACCAGGTTGAGGCTGGCCGGATCGAGCGCGTGCAGATCCTCCACCACCAGCACCGCGGGGCCGGCGCCGACCAGCATCCGGACCGTGCGTACGGCGAGCCGCAGCAGGGTCGCGGGAGCGTACCGTTCCCGGGGCGCGTTCGGTTGTTGCGCGAGCCACGCCACGGCGTCCGCCGGCAGGGGCAACGCGTCGAGGTCGTAGCCGGTGAGTACCGCGGCCAACCAGTCGTACGGCGCGGGGCTGTGTACCCGGGCCGCACCGGAGAGCACCAGCGACGGCCGGGGGGTGAGCGCGTCCAGGGCGGCGGTCACCAGGCGGCTCTTGCCGACCCCCGCGTCGCCGGTGACCAGCACGGTGCGCGGCGTGGATCCGTGGCCGGCGGTCAGCCCGGTCCACGCCCCGGTGAACTCGGCGAGCTCGACCTCGCGTCCCACCATGGACACCGGCATCATCATTCAACCTTACGTAGTAGTTCGTAGAGACAAGCCAAGGGCATCCTTGGCAAGCTTGCGGACATGACCCTGATCATGCGTACGACCAGTGCCACCGATCCCGGGCTGGTACGGTCCAACAACGAGGACGCGGCGTACGCCGGCGACTGGCTCGTCGCGGTCGCGGACGGGATCGGTGGTCTACCGGCGGGCGAGGTGGCCAGTGAGATCGCCATCGCGGCGCTCGCCCCGCTGGATCGGCCGGCCGCCGGGGACCCGTCGGCCACGGACCCCTCAGCCACGGACCCGTCGAGCACGGACCCGTCGGCGGCTGCGGGCCCGCCGGCCGGGCTGTCGACCACAGAGGTCGAGGCCGAGCTGTCGGCCGCGACGGTCGAGGCCGAGTTGTCGACCGCGGTGGCCGAGGCCAACCGGCGGATCCGACTGGCCGCCGGGGACGACCCCACCAGCCAGGGCATGGGTACGACAGTCACGGCCGTACGGCTGGCCGGTGACCAGCTGGTCCTCGCCCACGTCGGCGACTCGCGCTGCTATCTGCTCCGGGACGGCCGGCTCCATCAGCTCACCCGGGACGACACGTTCGTGCAGGCGCTTGTCGACGAGGGGGTGCTGACTCCCGAGGAGGCACGGAGGCATCCTCAGCGTTCAATGGTTACCCGCGCCGTTCAGGGGCAGGACGTGGCTCCGGCGGTGGCCACGCTGCCGGGTGAGGCCGGCGACCGGCTGCTGCTGTGCAGCGATGGGCTGTCGGACTTCGTGGATGACGACACGATCGGCCAGGCGTTGATCGGGTACGCCGACCAGCAGCACTGCGCGGAGCAGCTCATCAAGCTCGCCCACCAGGCTGGCGCCCCGGACAACGTGACGGCCGTCCTCGCCGACCTGCTGCCCGCCGACCGCGCCTGACGGACCGCGCCTGACCGACCGCACCTGACCGACCGCACCTGACCATCCGCGCCTGACGGAACGCGCGCGAGCCCACTGCCGCCGGCATGCCCGACCGCCCAACCGGCACGCCCGACCGCCCGCCGACGCGCCCGCCCGCGCTCAGCCGTAGCCGTTAACAGGGGGCCCTTCCTATACGAAAAGCGATAACAAGGTGCCCTTCCTTACAGCAGTTCCAGGGGTTGGGGGGTGGTGGGCGGCGGGAACGCCTGGTCCAGTTCGGCGAGGTCCTGGGCGGTGAGGCTGAGCTGGAGCGCCGCGGCGTTGTCCCGGACGTGGGCCGGGTTGCCGGTACGCGGGATGGCCGCGACGCCGTCGGCCCGCAGTGTCCAGGCCAGGGCCACCTGTGCCGCCGAGACCCCGTGCCGGGCGGCGACCCGCAGCACCGCCGGTTGGCCGAGGATCCGGCCCTGCTCGATGGGCGAGTACGCCAGGACGGCGATGTCCCGTTCCCGGCACCACGGCAGCAGGTCGTACTCGGGTCCCCGCCGGGTCAGGTTGTAGAGGATCTGGTTGGCCGCGCAATCTTCGCCGCCGCCGATCGTGATCAGCTCGGTCAGGTCGGACACGTCGAAGTTGCTCACTCCCCACTGCCCGATCTTGCCGGCCGCCACCAGTTCGGTGAACGCCTCGATCGTCTCGGCCAGCGGGTACCGGCCGCGCCAGTGCAGCAGGTAGAGGTCGATATGGTCGGTACCGAGCCGGCGCAGACTGCGCTCGCAGGCCCGGACCGTGCCGCGCCGGCTGGCGTTGGACGGCATCACCTTGTCGACCAGCAGGACCCGCTCCCGCCGTCCGGCGATGGCCGCGCCCACGATTTCCTCGGCGGCGCCGTCGCCGTACATCTCGGCGGTGTCGATCATGGTGAGACCCAGGTCCAGCCCGATCCGCAGGGTGGCGATCTCGGCCTCCCGCCGGGCCGGGTGGTCGCCGAGATACCAGGTGCCCTGACCGAGCACCGGCATCCGGGTCCCGGAGGGCAGGGTGACCGCCCGCATCGCCAGCGTCATCGCCGGACCTCCTTCACCGTCCCGGGTCGGGCACCGTCCGCCCGCGCCACGCCGGTTCCGCCACCGGCGGCGCCGGCTACCCGCGCCGCGCCTCGACAAACCCGGCGGTACGCGCCGAGCGCCCTCACAACCCGAACACCTCCTCGCCGCCTGCGTCCCGGGCACCGTCGACGAAACCGGCGAAGCCCGGGTCGTCGCGCCGGGCGGGCACGCTCTCGATCAGCCGGCCGGTGGCGTCCGACACCGCGTCAACCAGCGGCTCGTAGGTCAGTTCGACCCCGTCCAGGTCGCCCTCGTCGGCCTCGGCCAGGTTGATCACCTGTTGCAGTTCCTCGGACGGTGTCTCCGGGTCGTTCGCCCAGTCCTGCCCGATGCCGTAGCTCTCGTCGTAGACCGCCGTCTGTTCCTCGGTCCAGTCGCTCTGGTAGCTCTTCACCCCGTACCTCCACCGCCGCCTGCCTGTGAGCATGCCCGCTGCCGGTCCTGCCGCGCGGCCAGATGCGCGAAGCGCGGGAGGAAATCAGAGGATCACCACCGAACGCAGCACGTCACCCCGGTGCATCCTGGCGAACGCCTCCTCCACCGCGTCGAGCGTGATCTCCTCGCTGACGAACGCGTCCAGATCCAGCCGGCCCTGCTGGTAGAGCGCGGTGAGCAGCGGGAAGTCCCGGCTCGGCAGGCAGTCGCCGTACCAACTCGACTTGACCGCGCCACCCCGGCCGAAGACGTCCAGCAGCGGCAGTTCGATCTTCATCTCCGGGGTGGGCACCCCGACCAGGACCACGGTGCCGGCCAGGTCGCGGGCATAGAACGCCTGCTTCCAGGTCTCCGGTCGACCCACCGCGTCGATCACCACGTCGGCGCCGAACCCGCCGGTCAGTTCGCGGATCGCCTCGACCGGGTCGGTCTCCCGGGCGTTCACGGTGTGCGTGGCGCCGAAGCCGCGCGCCCAGTCCAGCTTCCGGGGGTCGGTGTCGACCGCGATGATCGTGGTGGCCCCGGCCAGCGCCGCACCGGCCACCGCGCCGTCGCCCACCCCACCGCAGCCGATCACCGCGACCGAGTCGCCCCGGGTGACGCCGCCGGTGTTCATCGCGGCTCCCAGTCCGGCCATCACGCCGCAGCCCAGCAACCCCACGGCGGCCGGCCGGGCCGACGGGTCCACCTTCGTGCACTGCCCGGCGTGTACCAGGGTCCGTTCGGCGAACGCGCCGATCCCCAGCGCCGGGCTCAGTTCGGTGCCGTCGGTGAGGGTCATCTTCCGCGCCGCGTTGTGGGTGGCGAAGCAGTACCACGGCCGGCCCCGGCGGCAGGCCCGGCAGGTGCCGCAGACCGCCCGCCAGTTCAGCACCACGAAGTCACCCGGTGCCACCTCGGTCACCCCGTCGCCCACCTCCTCGACGATCCCGGCCGCCTCGTGGCCCAGCAGGAACGGGTAGTCGTCACTGATGCCGCCCTCCCGGTAGTGCAGGTCGGTGTGGCACACCCCGCACGTCTGGACCCGGACCACCGCCTCCCCCGGCCCGGGATCGGGCACCACGATGGTCACCACCTCGACCGGTGCTCCCTTGGCGCGGGAGATGACGCCCCGGACTTCCTGGCTCACGCTGGCCTCCTCGTGTCGCTCGACCGGATCGAACGTACCGCCGTGGGGCGGCCGGCACCGTCCGACGACTGACCGCCATCCTCCGACGACTGATCGCCACCGTCCGTCGACATCGCCACGGTCCGTCGACATCGCCACTGTCCGTCGACTCGATCGAACGATCAGTGCTGATTTCCCGTACCAGCAGGTGTGACCATCGCGCCCCGCCGGCTGGCCGCCGGCCTCGCCCCGCTGCTGCTGCTCGCCGCGCCGCTGCTGGCCGTACCCGGAACGCCCGCCGCCGCGCACGGCGCCCTCGACCGCCCGGTCAGCCGGGCGGCGGCCTGCGCCCCCGACGGCAGGTCGGCCGGCGCCGCGGCCTGCCGGGCCGCGCTCGCGGCCGGCACCGACGTGTCGGCCTGGGACGACGTACGGGTGCCGGGGGTGAATGGCCGCGACCGGCAGCTCATCCCGGACGGGCACCTGTGCAGCGGTGGCCTGGACCGGTTCCGCGGCCTGGACCTGGCCCGGACCGACTGGCCGAGCACGCTGCTCACCCCGGGCGCCACGATCACCTTCCGGTACCGGGCGTCCATCCCGCACCGCGGCAGCTTCCGGTTCTATCTGACCCGCCAGTGGTACGACCGCACCCAGCCGCTGAGCTGGGGCGATCTGGCCTCCCGGCCGTTTCTCACGGTGACCGATCCCCCGCTGGTGAACGGCGCCTACCAGATCCGCGGCACCCTGCCGGCGGATCGGACCGGGGCACAGCTGCTCTTCACCGTCTGGCAGACCAGCAGCACGCCGGACACGTACTACTCCTGCTCGGACGTGATGTTCAGCGGGTCCGGTTCGGCGGGCGGCGCCCGTGAACCCTCCCGGACGACCCCGACTGCCGCCGCGAAGCCGACCGGGCCGGGCCGGCCGCCGGCCGGGCCGACGGGTTCGCCGGCGGTGCCGCCGGGCGGCGCCGAGCCGGCCGCGTCGCTCGAACCGGCCGCGGCCAGCCGGCCCACGGGCGGGGTGCCGGGTGGACCGGGCGGGCTGCTCGGTGCCGTCGGCGCGGGCACGGTGCTGGCGGCGGTGCTGCTGGTGCCGGCGCTGCGCCGGACCCGCCGGGGCGGAGCGCACCGGACCCGTCGCCGGGCCGACACCAAAAGTGTCCTGGGTCACACCAGGTAGACGAACGGGAACATGGGCCACCGTTTGTAACTTGAGCCTGGCACGCTCAACAAACGGAATTGCAGGTGTGTGTGATGGCAACGCTTCCCGTCCTGCCCCTGACCGACGCCGTCCTGCTGCCCGGGATGACCATCCCGGTCACCCTCGACCCCACCACCCAGGCCGCCGTGGACGCGGCCCGCGCCACCGGTGACAAGACCCTGCTGGCCGTGCCCCGGGTCGACGGCGAGTACGGCTCGGTGGGCACGGTCGCCCACCTCGACAAGGTGGGCCGGCTGCCCAGCGGCGAACCGGCCGCGGTGATCCGGGGCATCTCCCGGGCCCGCATCGGAGCCGGCGTGCCCGGCCCGGGTGCCGCGCTCTGGGTCGAGGCCACCGTGCTCGACGAGCCGGCGCCGGCCGGCAAGGCGAAGGATCTGGCCCGCGAGTACCGGGCCCTCATGACGTCCGTGCTCTCCGAGCGCGGAGCGTGGCAGGTCATCGACGCGATGGAGCGGATGACCGACCTCGGCGAGCTGGCCGACTCCGCCGGCTACGCCCCGTGGCTCACCCTCGACCAGAAGATCGAACTGCTCTCCGCGCCCGACGTGACGGCCCGGCTGGAACTGCTGGTCGGTTGGGTTCGCGAGCACCTGGCCGAGCAGGAGGTCAGCGAGCGGATCAACAACGACGTCCGGGAGGGGCTGGAGAAGTCCCAACGGGAGTTCCTGCTCCGCCAGCAACTCGCCGCGATCCGCAAGGAACTCGGCGAGGAGGAACCGGACGGCTCGGCCGACTACCGGTCCCGGGTGGAGGCCGCCGACCTGCCGGAAAAGGTACGCGAGGCGGCGCTGCGCGAGGTCGGCAAGCTGGAGCGCTCCAGTGACCAGTCACCGGAGGCCGGCTGGATCCGCACCTGGTTGGACACGGTGCTGGAGATGCCGTGGACGACCCGTACCGAGGACAACACCGACCTCGGCGCGGCCCGTGCGGTGCTGGACGCCGACCACGCCGGCCTGGCCGACGTGAAGGACCGGATCATGGAGTACCTGGCGGTGCGCAACCGGCGCGCCGAGCGCAACCTCGGCGTGGTCGGCGGACGCGGCTCGGGTGCGGTGCTCGCCCTCGCCGGTCCGCCCGGCGTCGGCAAGACCAGCCTCGGCGAGTCGGTGGCCCGCGCGCTGGGCCGGAAGTTCGTCCGGGTCTCGCTCGGCGGCATCCGCGACGAGGCCGAGATCCGCGGCCACCGTCGGACGTACGTCGGCGCGCTGCCCGGCCGGATCGTCCGGGCGCTGCGCGAGGCGGGCTCGATGAACCCGGTCGTGCTGCTCGACGAGGTCGACAAGGTCTCGGCGGGGTACGCGGGCGACCCGGCGGCGGCACTGCTCGAGGTGCTCGACCCGGCGCAGAACCACACCTTCCGGGACCACTACCTGGAGGTCGACCTCGACCTGTCCGACGTGCTGTTCCTGGCCACCGCGAACGTGGTGGAGGCCATCCCCGGCCCGCTGCTGGACCGGATGGAACTGGTCACGCTGGACGGCTACACCGAGGACGAGAAGGTCGCCATCGCCCGGGACCACCTGCTGCCCCGGCAGCTGGAGCGGGCCGGGCTGACTGCCGAGGAGGTGACCGTGGCCGAGTCCGCGCTGGCGCGGATCGCCGGCGAGCACACCCGGGAGGCCGGCGTACGGCAGCTCGAACGGGCACTCGCCAAGATCCTCCGCAAGGCGGCCGTCGCCCTGGCCACCGACTCCACCCCGATCCAGGTCGACGTGGACAACCTGACCCGCTACCTGGGCCGGCCCAAGTTCACGCCCGAGTCGGCCGAGCGGACCGCGGTGCCCGGCGTGGCGACCGGGCTGGCGGTGACCGGTGCCGGCGGGGACGTGCTGTTCATCGAGGCCACCTCGATGGAGGGCGAGCCGGGACTGACCCTCACCGGGCAACTCGGTGAGGTGATGAAGGAGTCGGCGCACATCGCCCTGTCGTACCTGCGGTCCAACGGCCGCCGGTTCGGTCTGGACCCGAACGCCCTGGCCGGGCGGCGGATCCACCTGCACGTACCGGCGGGAGCGGTGCCGAAGGACGGCCCGAGCGCCGGCATCACCATGGTCACCGCGCTGGCCTCGCTGGCCAGTGGCCGGCCGGTACGCCCCGAGTTCGGGATGACCGGTGAGGTCACGCTCTCCGGTCGGGTGCTGCCGATCGGTGGGGTCAAGCAGAAACTGCTCGCGGCCCACCGGGCCGGCCTCACCGAGGTGATCATCCCGGCCCGGAACGAGCCGGACCTGGACGACCTGCCCACCGAGGTGCGGGAGGCGTTGACCATCCACACCCTGGCCGACGTGGCGGACGTCCTCGCGCTGGCGCTCCGGCCCGCCGAAGCCCTCGTGTAACCCGACACAAGGAAGGGCCCCCTGTTATCGCTTTTCGGATAGCAGGGGGCCCTTCCTAACGCCCCGGCTGGGCGCCGCCCTGAGGTCTTGGATACCGCCGCCCCGGGGTCACCCGGTTCGGGTGATTGCCGGCTCACCCCGCCGGCGGCGACGCTGCGGGGGCACCGACAGCGCACCAGGCGGGCGCCGGGGTACCACGCACCGGGCAGGTGCCGTCGGTACACGCACCGGGCAGGTGCCGTCGGTACACGCACTGGGCAGGTGCTGGCAGCCACCGGTGGCGCGGTGAGAGGGCGGCGGGGAGGGCGGATGATCGAAGCGGTCGAACGGTTCTTCGCCGACATCGATCGGCACGGGCCGGATCTGCTGCCCGGGAAGTACTCCGGGACGATCCGGTTCGACCTGGCCCTCGATCATGTCGACGAGCACTATCTGTTGGAGATCGACCGGGGACAGGTCCGGGTGCTGCGGGAGGACCGGGAGACGGGCTGCGTGGTCCGGGTCCAGCAGGACCACTTCGCCGCGGTGGTGGCCAACCGGTACGGGCTCTACGCCGCGATCTGGCGCAACCTGATCACCGTCGAGGGTGATCTGGCGCTGATGGCCCCGTTGCGCGAGCTGATGTCGACGGATCTGCGGCCCGACCGGCTCGCGTGGTCACACCCGGAGGGCTGAGCGGTGGACCCGAACCCCGTCGCCATCCTCGACGGCAACACCTTCGTCCTCAGCGACGATCGCGGCGACATCCGGCTGGACGAGAGCACCCCCCTGGGCCTGTACTCCTTCGACACCCGCCACATGTCGCGTTGGGAGCTGACGCTCGACGGGGAGAACCTGCACAGCCTGTCGGTGGACGACATCAGCTACTTCGAGGCCCGGTTCTTCCTGGTCCCCGGCGCCGCGACGCACTACGTGGACGCCAAGGTCTCGGTGATCCGGCACCGTTGGGTGGGGGCCAGCTTCGACGAGGACCTGACCGTACTCAACCACGATTCGGCACCGATGGATCTGCGGGTACGGATCGACATGGCCAGCGACTTCGCCGACACCGTCGAGATGCGCAGCGGCTACGGGCCGGAGCCCCGACGGGGCACGACGCGGGCAGTGGTGGAGGAGGGCCACCTTCGGCTGAGCTATGAACGGGAGACCTTCACCCGGGAGACCATCGTGTCCAGCACGATGCCGGCCGAGGTGGACGAGCGGGGCATGACGTTCGACATCCGGATCGATCCGCACGGCAGCTGGCGTACCAGCCTCCAGGTCCAGACGGTCGTGCGGGGCGCCCGGGGCCGGGACATCCGCGCCAGCCTGGCCGCGCACCAGGGCCGGGAACGGCCGGAGATGCGCGCCGAGTTGGAAGAATGGCTCCGGCAGGCACCCCGGCTGGTCACTCCGTCGGCGTCGCTGAGCACGACGTACCGGCGCAGTCTGGTGGATCTCGGCGCGCTGCGCTACGCCACCCTGACGTTCCGGGAACGGTTGCCGGTCGCCGGCCTGCCGTGGTTCATGACCTTCATCGGCCGGGACGCGCTGCTCACCTGCCTACAGACGGTGCCGTTCACCCCGCAGCTCTGCCAACCCACCCTGAAGATCCTGGCCCTCGGCCACGGCACGGTGGTCGACGACTTCCGGGAGGAGGAGCCCGGCAAGATGCTCGCCGAGATCCGGTACGGCGAGAGCGCCGCCTTCGAGGACCGTCCGCACGCCTCGTACTACGGCGCCGCCGACACCACCCCGCTGTTCGTGATCCTGCTCGACGAGTACGAACGCTGGACCGGCGACGCCAACATGGTCCACGAGATGGAGTACGAGGCACGCCTGGCGATCGACTGGATCGACCGCTACGCGGATCTGACCGGTCTCGGGTACGTGGCGTACCGGCGTCGCAACGAGCGCAGCGGTCTGCTCAACCAGTGCTGGAAAACCTCACCCGACGCGATCTCCTACCGCGATGGGCGGCTGCCCGGCTATCCCCTGGCCACCTGCGAGTTGCAGGGGTACGCCTACGACGCCAAGTGCCGGGCGGCCCGGCTGGCCCGCCGGTTCTGGAACGACCCGGAGTACGCCGACCGGCTGGAACGGGAGGCCGCGCAGCTCAAGGAGCGGTTCAACAAGGACTTCTGGCTGGCCGACCGGGAGTACTTCGCGGTGGCGCTGGAGGCCGACGGGACGCCCGTGGACAGCCTCACCTCCAACATCGGCCACCTGCTGTGGAGCGGCATCGTCGAGGTCGACCGAGCGGGGCGGGTCGTCGAGCACCTGATGAGCGACCGGCTCTACTCGGGCTGGGGCGTCCGGACGCTCGCCACCGACAGCCGCCGTTACAACCCGATCGGCAGCCACACCGGGATGGTCTGGCCGTTCGACAACTCGTTCATCGCCTGGGGCCTGCGCCGGTACGGCTACTCCGGGGCCGCCGCCCGGATCGCCGAGGGCATCATGTCGGCCGCCACCTACTTCGACGGCCGGCTGCCGGCGGCCTTCGCCGGATACGACCGGCGGCTCACCAAGTATCCGGCCACGCACCCCGGGATCGGTGCGCCGTACGCCACCGCCAGCGGGGCGCCGCTGTTGCTGTTGCGCGTGCTGCTCGGCATAGAGCCTCGGGGAGGTCACCTCGTCGTCGAGCCGGCCATGCCGGAGAGCATGGGCCGGATCGAGCTGCTCGACATCCCGGGCCGCTGGGGGCGGCTGGACGCCTTCGCCCGTGGCCGCCTCTCCGTGCCGCGCTGAAAGTTCTCCGAAGAATTCCAGCTCGGGATGTCGAGCCGGCCGGGTCGGCTCCGACCGTCGGGTGAAAGCAGACCACACGATTCCCGGAGGACTCCGATGCGCAAGCTCCACTACTACGTTCACACCTCGCTCGACGGCTTCATCGAGGGCCCGAACGGGGAGTTCGACTGGCCCACCATGGAACCGGAGCTGTCCGACTACTCGCTCGGACTGACCGAACGAGCCGACACGTTCGTCTACGGCCGGGTCGTCTGGAACATGATGGCCAGCTACTGGCCCGACGCCGAGTCGGTGTCGACCCACGAACACGACATCGCCTTCGCGCCGATCTGGCGGCGTACCCCGAAGGTGGTGTTCTCCCGGACGATGCGTGCGGCCGGCTGGGACGCCCGGGTCCTGAGCGGTGACCTCGCCGAGCAGGCCACCGCGCTGAAGCGGGAGCCCGGCGGTGACCTGCTGCTCACCGGCGGCGCCGAACTGGGCGGCAGCCTCGCGGCGCTGGGACTGGTGGACGAGTTCCACATCGTCGTCCACCCGGTGGTGCTGGGCGGCGGCCGGCCGCTGTTCCCCGGCGTCAAGGAACGTCTCAACCTGGAACTGGTCGAGTCGCGGGTGTTCGACAACCGGACCGTCCTGCTGCGCCACCGGCCCGTCAACCAGCCGGGTTGATCCGGCTCGACGCGACGGACCCGCTCGACACCTCGCACCGGTCGGCGGTGTGCACCGGACCCGGCAGAGCCGCCCGGATCCGGTGCGTACCGTCCCCGCCCCAGGCCGCCGTTGGGCGCGCCGTCCCCCGACCGTGGCGGTCCGCGTACCCGCGATGTCGACGATGGTCAAGACTGTCGATTCGATTCGAGCCGATGATGTGAAGCTGGCGGACCACCCGTCCATCGACCAGGATCAGACCTTGACGGACATCGATCTAATGCCGCATGGTCGGAACATGTCAGGCGCGTACTCGAAGTCGTTGTTCCGTCGGGGCCTGCCGGCGGTGCTGGCCGCCGCCGTCGGGTCGATCGCCGTGGTGGGATTCGCGCTGGTCGCGGCCCTGCCCGCCAGCGCCGGCGTCGCGCCGGCGCCACAACCGGCGGCGGCACCCGCGCTGGCGCCCGCACCCGGATCCGCGGTACGCCCGGCGCCGGCGCTCCACACCGCCCCGCACGCCCTGACGACCTCCCAGCCGACCCCGACGGTGTTGCGGCCGAGCCCGCCGACGAACCTGACCGCCACGGTCACCTCGACGTCGGTCACGCTGACCTGGACGGCGTCGACCCCCGGCTGCTGCGCCATCGCCGGGTACGACATCGCCGTCTTCGAGGTGCTCGACGACACCGGATCGCAGGTCCGGATCGGGAACGTCACCACGACCACCATCACCACGGGCATCCGGCCGGCGACCCAGTACCGGTTCTGGATCACCGCCAGGGACGTGAACGGACTGGTCTCGGCGACCGGGGGGCCGGTCACCGTGGTCACCCCGGCCACGGACACCGGCCCCGACACCGTTCCGCCGACCGCCCCGGAGAACCTGACCGCGTCCAAAATCACCGCCACCACCGCGACCCTGTCCTGGTCGCCGTCCACCGACAACATCGCGGTGACCGGATACAACATCTACCGGTGGGACGGTGTGTCCCCCCGGACGCTGCTGGCCACCGTGCCCACGACGTCCTACTCGGTGCCGCTGCGGTCGGATGCGGGGAACTACTTCGTCGTCCAGGCCCGCGACGCCGCCGGCAACGTGTCGATCGCCAGCAACGACCTCACGGTGGACCCGGCGCCGCCGACCCAGACCTGCCAGGTGACGTACGAGACGCTGGCCCAGTGGTCGGGCGGGTTCACCGCCGCGGTGACGGTGCGGAACACCGGGCCGAGCCCGGTCAGCGGCTGGGCCCTGGCGTTCGGCTTCCCGGGTGACCAGCGGATCACCTCGGCGTGGAATGCCAGCTACGCCCAGTCGGGTGCCGTCGTGACATTCCGCAACGCCAACTGGAACGGCACGATCGCACCCAATGGGAGCGCCTCGTTCGGCTTCCAGGGCCGATGGACCAGCAGCAACGCGGCACCCAGCCTCTTCTCGCTCAACGGCTCGCCCTGCACCACCGGCCAGGTGCGCACCACCGGCTAGGTGCGACCAGCCCGCCGGACGGGTCCACATGACACGCCCGGTGACGGGTCGACGGACGCCGGCCGGGTCGACCGACGCCGGTCGGATCGACGGACGCCGGTGACGGGTTGCAGTCGCGGGTCAGAGGTCGCGGGCCAGTTCGACCAGCAGTTCCGCCACCGAGGCGACCCGGGCCCGCCGGTAACCGGTCCCCGCCCACAGGTGCAACCGCTCCGGGTCACCCGCCGCCGCGGAGGCCCGGCGCAACGGCCGGGTGAGATGGTGCACCGCCGGATAGCCGAGCGGCGCCGCCGCGTCGTACCGGTCGATGAAGCCGTTGCGCAGCGCGCGGGCCGGTCGGCCGGTGAAGGCCCGGGTGACCACGGTGCCGGTGCGTCTGGGATCGGCGAGGGCGTCCTTGTGCGGCTGGCTGGCGCCGCTCTCGTCGGCCCGCAGCAGCAGCGTGCCGACCATGACGCCGAGCGCTCCGGCCCGCAGCGCGGCGCGTACCCCGGCACCGTCCGCGATGCCGCCGGCCGCCACCAGCGGCAGTCCGGTCACCCGGCGCACCGCCACGACCAGTTCCGGCAGCGGCGGGACGGCCGGGAGCCGATCCGGAGCGAACGTGCCGTAGTGCGCGCCGGCCTCAGCGCCCTGCACGATCAGGCCGTCCACCGGCAGCTCGGCGGCGGCCACCGCCTCGGGCACGGAGGTCACGGTCTGTAGCACTCGGGTGCCGGCCCGCCGCAGCGCGGTCAGGGTGGCCCGGTCCGGCAGGCCGAAGGTGAAGCTGACCACCGGCACCGGCGAACTGATCAACAGGTCCACCTTGGCCCGCCAGCTGTCGTCATCCTCGACCGGCCCGGCCGCACCCAGGTCGAGCCCGTAATCCCGACCCTCGGGCTCGATCAGCCTCGCGTACCGCCGGAACTCGCCGGGGTCGACCGGGACCGGCGCCGGGGCGAAGACGTTCACCCCGAACGGGCGGCCGGTGCCGCGTACCCGTTCGATCTCGGCGGCCGTCACCTCAGCCGGCTGGTAGCCGGCGGCCAGGAAGGCCAGCCCACCGGCCGCCGAGACCGCCGACACGAAACCAGGCGTGGTCGCCCCGCCCGCCATGGGTGCAGCCAGCACCGGCAGCTCGACGCCGAACAGCCCGGACAGTTCATCTCGCATTCCTGCACTGTAGGTAAGGAACGTCGCCGTCGAGACAGAGAACCCCGCTCGGCCCCGCGTTCCTACGCGCCCACCTCGCCTCCGGCGGACGCTGCCCGCGCGTTCACTGGGTTGGTCGGTTGCGTTGCATAACGACGCCGCGCATTGGACCCGCCTCGTCCGTTACGCTGGATCAGCCCAACCGCTGTGCGATATCTGAGCGGACCTTCGCCGGGTCCAGCCCTTGAGAGCGGAGGATGCCCGCACTGTCTTCCTCGTTGCTCAACAAGGCGGCCTGAAGCAGGTGAAGGCTTCCCGCCCGTGCCCCACGACCCGCCAGATCCCGCGCGCGTTCCGCGGCTTCCGAGGCCGCGACAGTCCACTTCGGGTTCCTGGCACTGGAGCGCCAAGATCTGCGGAACATCGCGACCTGCTCGCCGAAGCCGGCCCCGGGCTCGGCCGGCCACTGGTCGACACCATCCACGGATCCTCGATCGCCAACCTCAAAGAGCTACGCCCCGGCACCGTCCGCATCCTGTTCGCCTTCGACCCATGGCGCTCCAGCATCCTGCTCGTCGCCGGAGACAAGGCCGGACGATGGCAGCAGTGGTACACCGAAGCGATCCCCCTGGCCGAGCAACGCTACGAGACCTACCTCAAGGAACGCGCGAACGAGGAGGGCCGACAGCCATGAGCAGCTACACACGCTGGAACGACATCCGCACCACCCACGTCGAGCGCGCAGGCGGCGAGCAGGCCGTCGAGGAAGGCAAGCAGGAACTTCTCGCCACCGTGGTCGGACACCGCCTCGCCGAGGTACGCCGCGCGCGGGGTCTGACGCAACAGCAGGTGGCCGACCGCATGGGCGTCACCAAGGGCCGCGTGTCCCAGATCGAACAGGGCAAGATCTCCGGCCAGGACGTCGTCGCCCGATACGCCACCGCCCTCGGCGGACGTCTGCACCAAGCCATCTACTTCGACGACGGCGACATCGCCGCCATCGCATAGCTCAACCAGCACGCCAAGATCCGACAGGCTCAAAACTGCTCTACAGGATCAAGACGGCCCGGGGAATGGCCGGGCCGCGCGCACGCGCTACGACCTACGGCCCCGCGCGCACGCCACCGACACCGAGCCGCCCTCGACTGCGCCCCACCTGTCCGCCATCGAGCACAGATAAATAGCATCGATAATTGACGATCTATAATCCCGCGTGACGGCAACGATGACGGCAACCCCGGCCGACTGCCACGCCCCCGCGCGTTCGACAGTCACGCTGTGTATGCACGTCGCCCGCCCAAACAGCCTGGCGCTCTTACCTTCGGACGCCAGATCCGCGCGTCAGTCACCAACGAACCAGAGCATCCGATGCGGCTCCTCATCCGCGACGCGACAAGCGTTCCGTAACCAGTCGAAGTCGTCGCTATTTGGGTTTACATCTAAGTCTCCTTCGTATCGATCAAGCTCCAGCAGAAGCGCACCGATCTGACTTCGATTGAAAACGGTGTCGGACCACGGAACTATATGGGCGAGCAAGGGGTATTGCGCAGCGTCGGCTTGGAAGAAATTGTCCACACCAGGACCGGTTTCGTCCGACACAATCGCACCGGATGCCGCCCTCACCTGCACATTTATCATAGAAACTCCGGATGAACGCTTGTCACTTGACCATTCTCAACCCATACCGCGACGTGCCGCTCGCCGTCAAAACCAATCTCTTCCCCCGTATCAAACAGGTGCCGGTGCGCGCCATTATTCATGCTTATCTTGTCCATAGGAGAATTCATCGCGTCCCGCGACCACTCCCTAATTTGCTCCGGGGTTGTTCCCTCGGCGAACTTACTCTTCACTGCGAACTCAGGATACAAGTGGTCTTGCTCGAGGGAGTGGCGAGGAAGAATGTGGTCGTTCATTACCGCGTCGGAAATTTCACCGGTACCGCAGTTGTGTACCAGCACCGGCGTGGTGCCGGCGAGCACATAGTACGTGTGGACGTCCGCGACCGTGAGGTCGTTCATCCAGTGCAGGCCGGTCCAGGTCTTGACGCTGACAACGAGCCGGCTGGTCCGGCCGTTCGCGTCCCGCAACTGGTCGCCGGACACCAGGTCGGCGGCCTCCATCCAGGCGTGCTTGGTGACGGACCAGAACGGGTGGTGCCAGGTTGTGTGCAGGACCATCTTGGCGCCGGTCCTGGCGTCCTTGCCGGTCACGTCCGCGAGATCCCGGTCGTGGTTGGTGTGCAGGGCGGTGACCTGCCGCTCCGACCGCTTACCCGTCTGCGGGTCGGAGGCCAGGACCTTGTCGCCCTTGGTCGTCGCGTGCTCGACAAGCCGCTTCCGGGCGCCCCCGAGCGTGTAGGTGTAGCTCTGCCAGTACGGCGCCGGCCCGCGTACCCGCTCGGTCGCGGCGGTCCGCACCCGTCCGCCCGGCGCGCGACGGGCGGTGATCGTCGGTAGGCTGCCCGCCGTGACGAGGGTCTTCAGCGGTGTCGCGGCAAAGGTGAGTCGGATCGTCGGACGCGGTGCGCCCGCTCCCGCCGGGCGGATTCCGGCCCAGCCGGCCCGTCGTCGGCAGGTCGCCGCCCTGCAACGCCGACAGCTCGTCTACGCCCCCGAGCTGGACGGGCGCGCCGACCCCGGCGAGGTCGTCTGGACCTGGGTGGCGTACGAGGACGACCCGCGGCAGGGCAAGGACCGCCCGGTGCTCGTGGTGGGCCGGTCCAGCCGCACGCTCTTCGGCCTGATGCTGTCCAGCCAGAGCGAGCGCCAGGGCCAGCGCAACTGGCTGGCCCTCGGGCCCGGTGACTGGGACCGGGACAACCGGCCGAGCTGGGTACGCCTGGACCGGGTGCTCACGATGCGCGAGGACGGGATCCGCCGCGAGGGGGCCATCCTGGACCAGGCTCGCTTCGACCGGGTCAGTGCCGCGCTGCGCCGGGACCACGGATGGTCCTGAACTAGTTTCCGTCCCGTGTCCTCCGGGGCGCTGTGCCGATCGACGTATTGGTGATGGCACCCCCGAGGAGACGGAGTTCCACGATGAGCAAGGTCATGACCGGCGCCACGATGTCCATCGACGGCTACATCGCCGGCCCGAACGACAGCGGGTTCGACCTGCTGTTCCGGTGGTACCGCAACGGCGACGTCGAGACGCCGAACCTCAACCCCGAACTCACCTTCCGGACCACACCGGCCAGCGCGGAACACCTGCGTGAGCTGATGGGTCAGCTCGGCGCGCTGGTGGTGGGTCGGCACCTGTACGACCTGACCGGCGGCTGGGATGGCCGGCACCCCCTGGATGTGCCGGTGGTGGTCCTCACCCACCGACTGCCCACCGACCGGCCGGTGGCGGATGAGAACTTCGTGTTCGTCACCGAGGGGGTCGAGGCGGCGGTCGAGCGGGCCCGGGAACTGGCCGGCGGCAGGTGGGTCGGGGTGAACGGTGGCACCATCGCCCGGCAGTGCCTGGACGCGGGCCTCGTCGACGAGGTTCACGTCGACCTGGCACCGTTCATCCTCGGTGCCGGTACGCCGTTCTTCGGCACGCTGGCGAGCGGACCCGTCGAGCTGGCCGGACCGTACTCGATCATCGAGGGCAAGGACGTCGTCCACCTGCGTTATCGGGTGGTCCGTAAGCCGGCGTAGGGCGGCGGCCCCGCGTTCCGGCCGGCATCCCCATAGACTGCGACCATTGGCCCCAGAGCAGGAGGATGCCCAGTGTCGAGCGATCCCCGACCGGTTTCCCCGGGTACGGCCCCGAGCCACCGCAGCCGGTACGCGCTGCCCGCCCTCGCCGTCACGGCCCTGACCACGGCCGCGCTGCTGGCGAGCGGGGGCGCGGCAGCGGCCGTACCCGCCGACACCGGGACCGGCGCGACCGCCGGGAGCGCCGTCGGGGCCGGCGCGACCGCAGCGCCGCCGCCGAGGACCACGCACGGTCCGTGCGCGTACACCGAGACTCCGGACGAGCCGGCGGCCCGGCCGGTACCGCTGCCGCCGGATCCGCGACACACCCCCAGCCGGGGGACGGTACGGGTGACCCTGCGCACCAACCAGGGTCCGATCGGGCTCACCCTGGACCGGGAGCAGGCACCCTGTACCGTGCAGAGCTTCCTGCACCTGACCCGGCACCGGTTCTACGACCGGACCATCTGCCACCGGCTCACCGCCTACAGCACGCTGAAGGTCCTGCAGTGCGGAGACCCCACCGGCACCGGTGAGGGCGGTCCGGGGTACCGGTACGCCGACGAGCTGCCCACCGACCTGCCGCCGGCGCCCACCGACCCGACCGGAGAGCGCCGGATCTATCCCCGGGGCACCCTGGCGATGGCCAACGCCGGCCCGGACACCAACGGCAGTCAGTTCTTCCTGGTGTACGCCGATTCGGTGCTGCGGCCCAACTACGCGGTGTTCGGTTCGGTGGACAGTGCCGGCCTGGCGACGTTGGACCGGATCGCCGCGGCGGGCATCGCCCCCACCCCGGATGACCCGGCGCCGGTGGACGGGGCCCCGGCCCAGCCGGTCGAGCTACGCCGAGCAGCAAAAAGTCTCCCAACCGGGACCGGTCATTAACCTGCTGGACAGCCAGTAACTCCCTTCCTGCTGTTGGTTGGTGCTCGAAACCAATCCGCCAGGAGGAACCACGTGACTTCCCGTACCGTTCGGTGGCTGGTGGCCCCGGTGCTCGCCGGCGCCGTCGCCGCGACCGGGATGACCCTGCTCAACCCGTTGCAGTCGGTCGGAGCCGCCGGCAAGGGCAAGGCCCGCAACGTCATCTTCATCAATGGCGACGGCATGTCCGCCGCGCACCGGGAGGCGGCCCGGCTCTACCTGGCCGGCCTCGACGGTCAGCTGAACATGGACAAGCTGCCCGTGTCGGGGCAGCTCAACACGACGCCGCACGATCCGAAGAGCCCGATCACCGACTCGGCGGCGGCCGCCACGGCCTGGTCGACCGGGGAGAAGACCTACAACGGCGCCATCGGCGTGGACGTCGACGGCAACCCGCTGCCGGTGCTCGGCGCCCAGGCCAAGGCGAACGGCAAGGCGACCGGCCTGGTCACCACCGCCCAGGTCACCGATGCGAGCCCGGCGGCGTTCTTCGCCAACACGGCCAACCGGTCGGCCCAGGACGAGATCGCCCGGCAGTACATCGAGGTGTCGAAGCCGGACGTCATTCTGGGCGGCGGCGAGGACTGGTGGCTGCCCGCCGGCACCGCCGGCGCGTACCCCGACAACCCGGCCGAGGACCCCGCCGAGGCCAGCAAGGGCACCAAGGGCAACCTGATCGCCGAGGCCCGCCGGTCCGGCTACCAGTACGTCTCCACCGCCGAGCAGCTGCAGAAGGCCAAGGGCGGCAAGCTGCTGGGCCTGTTCGGCAACGAGGAACTGTTCCAGCAGCGGCCCGAAGGCGAGGGTGACCTCTACAACCCGCCCGCGAGCCTGGCGACGATGACGGCCAAGGCCCTGGACACCCTGTCGAGCAACAAGAAGGGCTTCTTCCTGTTCGTCGAGGAGGAGGGCATCGACGAGTTCTCGCACGAGAACAACTCCACCCGGGTCCTCCAGACCATGGGCGAGCTGGAGAAGGCGGTCGTCGTGGCCCGCAACTACGCGGCCACCCACCGGGACACCCTGGTCGTGGTGACCGGCGACCACGACTGCGGCGGGCTGACCGTCGAGGACACCGGCACCGGTGACGAGTCCGGCGACGGCATCTCGGCCGAGGACGGGCCGTTCCCGATCAAGGGCAGTGCCCTCACCTTCAACATGGACTGGACCACCAGCGGCCACACCGGCGTCGACGTGCCGGTCACCGCGTACGGGCCGCTGGCCGAGCAGTTCACCGGCAAGCACCAGAACACGTACGTGCACGAGGTGCTGTCGCAGATCCTCACCCACTGAGCACCTGCGCTGCGAACGACCCGTGGCCTCCCGCTGACCGGCGGGAGGGCACGGGTCTGTCCGTCGACTGCCGGTCTACCTCGACCACCGGCGAGGCCCGCGCGGCCACCGGTCAGGTGACCACGCGGGTGCCCGACATCAGGTCGCCGTGCAGGTGACGGCCGGTATCGGGTTGCTGCTGCCGGTCGCGTTACCCAGGAAGCCGAACGTGGTGCTCCCGCCGGCATTCAACGCGCCGTTGTAGGTGACGTTCGTCGCGGACACCGTGGATCCGCTGGTGGTGAGGTTCGCACCCCACCCGGAGGTGACCGTCTGGCCGTTGGCGTAGGTCCATCGGACCGTCCAACCGTGGATGGCCGAGCTGCCGGCCGTCACCTGGATCTCACCCTGGAACCCGCCGGTCCACGAGCTGGTGATCTTGTACGTCGCGGAGCAACCGCCCGCCGCAGGCGAGGTGGGCGGGGCGCTGGTCGGCGGCATGCTGGTCGGCGGGGCGCTGGTCGGCGGCATGCTGGTCGGCGGAGCGCTGGTCGGCGGGGTGGTCGGGCCGCCGCCGAAGTCCACGTCGCTGCACAGGTAGTACCCCTGGTCCATGTGACTGGCCTGCCACAACGTGAACACGATGTGCCGACCGGTCCGGCCCGGTGCCGAGCCCGCGACCTGGATCGAGACACCACCGTTGTCCTTCGTCCACTGTGACGCCGGGGTGTTGCCGATCTGTCCCACCAGGTCCAGGTCGCCCCAGCCCAGTGGCTGGGTGGCGGAGTTGAAGCCCTGCTTCGTGACGTACACCTTGATGTAGTCCGCGCCGTGGCTGGCCTGGTCGAACAGCTTGATCCGGAAGTTGTTCGAGATCGGGGTGGTCTTCCACGCGCCGACCGTGTCCAGCGAGTTGTACAGCCCGCCCTGCGTGTGGCCGGCACTGCACAGCTGGCCGTCCGGGATCACGGCCTGCGGGTTGCCACCGACCTCGTTGCGGTAGAGGCCGTTCCACTGCCACATGGTCTGCGGGTTGGCCTGCCAGGCCTGCCAGCACATCGGGTCCTGGGTGGCCATGGCCGGGTTCTGGAAGTCGCTGCCCCAGCGCTGCCAGCATCCGTAGTTGCGGGTGGCCGGATCGATCACCGAGCCGTGCGCCGAGGCGGGCCCGGACAGGACCGTCGTCAACGTGCCGGCGAGCAGCACCGTGAGTGCCGCCCCCAGCGCGGCCAACCAGGCCAGGCGGGGAATCGAACGGGTATGAACATGGGTGGACATGAAGCCCCCGGAAGTCGAAGGATCGGTCGGGTGTGTGCCCGGACGGCCCGGAGGATGCCCACTCCTCCCGCCAGGTGCGTGACCCATAGCGGCTCCACCGCGAACAATGCCAGCTTTATTCGCGTACGTCAATTAACCGGGCGCCCCGAATCTGGAACACTTCCAATCCAGCACCGCCCGCGCACCACTCGCGGGATCTTGGAATCCCACTCCCCCGTCAGGGGTAGCTGAATTCCAAGATCTCGGCCGAACCGACCTGGGGCGGTTGGGTCGGGGTCGTCAGGTCCGGTAGGGCGTTGGGACGGTGACCCAGCCGGCGACCAGCACCAGTCCGGTCGGCCGGTGTACAGCGACGAAGCCGAACGGCCGGTCGAAGGTCACCGTGGTCACCTCCTTCTCGGCCTCCGGCTGCCGGATGTCCGCGGCCGTCGGCATATCCATCGAGGTCACCGCGGCGGCCTTGAAGCCGAGCGCGCCGAACGTGGCCATCGCGCTCTGCCGGGCCTGCGACACAGCCAACGGCTCCGGACTGATCCCCGGGAAGTGGCCCCGATCGGTGTCGGCAGCGTCACCCAGGCCGAAGATCTCGGCGTGGTCGAGCAGATCATGTTCGTCCGCCACGGCGAACTCGACGGTGGAGACGCGCAGCTCCGGCCGGCTGTCGAAGGCGCGCTCGCGATGGACCCGCACTCCCGGCCCGGCCGTGACCGGCAACTCGGGCCCGGGCCGGCCCGCCGCGCCGACGGACCCGTCCCCCGTCCGGGCCGGCCCGGCAGCCGCGCTGATCGCCTCGCCGGGCCTCGGGTCGGGCGACTCGGGCCCCTGGCCAGGCAGCGCGCCGATGGCGGCCGGCAGGACCCGGGCGGCCGGCCGGTCCTCGGCGCCCAGCGCGAGGACCACGTCGACATCGTCCGCACCGGCGACGGTCAGCAGGGTCAGTACGCCGGCCGGGGTGTCCACGACCCGCAGCGCGGCCGGGTCGTAGCGGTCCCGGTGCAGTCCCACGAGGTCCCGGCCCGCCCAGGGGCCCGACTGCGGCCGGGACCATCCCTCGGTGAACGGCCACCGCCAGGTGGTGACGACCGACAACGCGCTGGCCAGCACCATCCGGGTACGCTCGGTCACCTCGGTCGGCATCCGCTCGATCAGTCCCGCGGTGTTGTCGGCGGCCCACCGGTCCAGGTTCGGCTGGTCCACCCCGGGGTCGCCGGTGAGCCGTCCCCGCATCGTCTCAGGCAGCGCGAGCCACCGCTCGGTCAGCGGCAGTTCCGCGTGGACCCAGGCGCCCGCCGCCAGCCGTACCGCCGAGGAGTCCGCCGGGTCGAGCGGAAACGGGGTACCGGCGACCGCCGCCAGCTCGTCCCTGGTCACGCCGTCGGCGTACCGGGCCAGCAACGCCAGCAGCGGGTACGCACCGGCCCCGGACAGCACGGTGGACCGGTCGCCCAGGGTGCCGGCCCAGCGTGCGGTCAGCTCGTTCACGGCGGCGACGCTCACGAACACGCCCTCTCAACAACGGTACGGACCACCAGCGCACCCTACCCAGCCCGCCGAGCCGCCACCCGCCCAAGAGATCAGCACAATGCCGGTGCAGTTGGGGGGTCCACCCGAGCCGGACTGCCCAACTCCGCCGATATTGTGTTGATCTCTTGGGCGGTGCGACGCCGAACCGGGCTGGGTGTTACAGGTCGCGTACCTCGATCACTCGGGTGGTGGGGGCGGCGGCTCCGGCCCGGTCGCGGTGGTCGAGCCGGTCCGGGTCGGCCAGGAAGGATTCGAGCCCGGCCCGGGAGGCGAACCGGATCACGTGTATCTCGGTGGCCGAATCGGTGCCGCGCATCCGCCGCTCCAGCACGCCGCCGTGCCGGTCGAGTAGCGCCAACACCGCGTCCTCGTACCGCTGACCGGCCGCCTCGGAGCCCGGGACCAGCTCCACGATGGCCACCAGCAGCAGCTCTCCGGCCAGCTTCTCCCGCGTCACGAACCGACCGTACCAGCGAAGATCGAACCCGCCGAAGATCGAACCAGCCGACGATCGAACCAGCCAAGCAGCGGCGCCGGCCGGGTTCGACGCCGACCGGTTCGACGCAGGGCGGGTGCGATGCAGGGCGGGTGCGACGCAGGCAGGGTTCGACGCAGGCAGGGTTCGACGCAGGCAGCGGCTGGGCCGGCGTGCACGCCCGGCCCAGCCGAGCCCAACCGGCCCAGCCAGAGTCATCCAGACTCTTCCGGCCCGGCCGAACTCATCCGGTCGGCAAGCTTCATCCGGCCAGCCGACCTCGTCCGGTCGTTGGAAGTTACGCCGACGGCTCGGGGACCCGCTGTTGCAGCGCGGGGCGGCCGGGCGCGGCGAGGTTCCAGCCGGCCCGCTGCCAGGCGCTGGCGTCGAGCAGATGCCGGGCGTCCACGATGTTGCGCTGCCGGACCTCGCCGGCCAGCAACTCCGGATCGGCGACGGCGAACTCGTTCCAGTCGGTGAGCAGCGCGACGACGTCCGCGCCCCGCACGGCGTCGAGCAGCGTGGGCTCGTAGCCGAGGTCGGGGAAGGCGCGCTGGGCGTTCCCCATGGCCTGCGGGTCGTAGACGACGACCTCGCCACCCTCCCGGTGAATGACGTTCGCCACGTGCAGCGCGGGCGAGTCCCGGATGTCGTCGGTGCCCGGCTTGAAGGCCGCGCCGAGGACCGCGATCCGGCGACCGGCGAAGGAGCCACCGCACTGCTTGCGGAGCAGCTCCACCACCCGGTCACGGCAACGCAGGTTCACCGCGTCCACCTCGGCCAGGAACGCCAGCGCGTGACCGACGCCCAGCTCGTTGGCCCGGGCCAGCAGCGCCCGGATGTCCTTGGGGACGCAGCCGCCGCCGAAGCCGAGGCCCGAGGTGAAGAACTTGCCACCGATCCGGGCGTCGTGCGCGAGCGCCTCGGTGACCACGGTGATGTCGGCGCCGCTCGCCTCGCAGAACTCGGAGATCGCGTTGATGAACGAGAGTTTGGTGGCCATGAAGGAGTTGGCGGCCGACTTGATCACCTCAGCGGTCGGCAGGTCCGCGACGACCACGGGTACCCCGGCCTCGATGATCGGCGCGTAGATGTCCCGCAACACCTGCTCGGCTCGGGCGTCCGGCACCCCGAGCACGAGACGGTCGGGACGCAGCGTGTCCGCGATCGCCCTGCCCTCACTGAGGAACTCCGGGTTCCAGGCCACCGAGACGCCCGCACCGGCCGGGGCGATCTCGTGCAGCATCGTGGCCAGCCGGGCCGCGGTACCCACCGGGACCGTCGACTTCCCGACGACGAGACACTCCCGGTCCAGGTGCGGACCGAGCTGCCCGACCACGGCGTCCAGGTGGCTCAGGTCGGCGCCGGTACCGTTGCTCTGCTGGGGCGTGCCGACGCAGATGAAGTGGACGTCGGCCGTGGCGGCTTCCTGATACGACGTGGTGAACCGCAGCCTTCCCGCCGCGAGCTGCCGGCCGACGAGCTCGTCGAGGCCGGGCTCGAAGAACGGCACGTTGCCGCCGGCCAGCGCGGCGATCTTCCCCGCGTCGATGTCCACGGCGATGACCTCGTGCCCGAGTTCGGCCATGCCGGCGGCGTGGGTGACCCCGAGATATCCGCATCCCACCACTGAGATGAGCACTTCTCCTCCTCGCGTTTTCAGCCGGTGACGGAAACGGACGGGTTCGCGGCTTCCCGCGCCAGGCGGGCCGCCGCCACGGTGCGCTGAAGCCCTTCGACGAGCGGTACCAGCGGTTCCCAGCCCAGTTCCCGCTTGGCGAGGCTGATGTCGGGTCGGCGCTGCCGGGGATCGTCCGCGTCCGCCGCGACGTACTCGATCGACGAGGAACTGCCGGCCAGGTCGCGGATCATGACGGCCAGGTCGCGGACGCTGATCTCCTCGGTGTTCCCGATGTTGACCGGTCCCTGGTAGTCGCTGGCCGCGATGGCCAGGATGCCGCGCGCGGTGTCCTCGACGAAGCAGGGTGAGCGGGTCTGCGCGCCGTCGCCGTGGATCAGCAGCGGCCGGCCCTCGACGGCCCGCGCCACGAAGCCCGACACCACCCGGCCGTCCGGGCGCATCCGGGGGCCGTAGCTGTTGAAGATGCGGGCGATGCCCACGCTGACGCCGTGCTTGCGGCCGTACGCGATGGTCATCGCCTCGGCGTAGCGCTTCGCCTCGTCATAGACCGAGCGGGCGCCGATCGGGTTGACGTTGCCCCAGTACTCCTCGGTCTGGGGATGCTGCAACGGATCGCCGTAGATCTCCGAGGTCGACGCGACCACGTACCGCGCCCCGTGCCGGTGCGCCAGTTGCAACGTCCGGTACGTGCCGTGGCTGCCCACCAGCATCGTCTCGATCGGCAGCCGGGCGAACTCCGGTAGCGACGCGGGCGACGCGAGGTGGAGGACCAGATCGATCCCGTCCGGCGCCTCGAACTCCTCGGTGACATCCGCCTCCAGCAGCGTGAAGCCGGGCCGGTCCCGCAGGTGCTCGATGTAGCTGGGGTGCCCGGTCGAGAAGTTGTCGACGCTGTAGACCTCGACGCCCGAGTCGAGCAGCCGCTCGGTGACGTACGAGCCGACGAAGCCGCCTCCCCCGGTGATCACTGCCCGGCGAAAGCGGGTCAACGCCGCGTCCCGGGTGATGTTTTCCGACACGTAGATGCTCCTCAACTGGTCCGTCGATCAGGAGTGCTGCCGATAGAAACCCTGCCGATCAGGCGTGCTTGCTCAGTCCCTCGCTCCGCAGCAGGTTGTCGAAGGTCTTCAGCTTCACGTCCTCGTCCTGGGTGCCGTGGATGCTTCCCGGGTCGAGCCGCAGGTCGCAGTGCCGGACCCGGAGCGGCCACGTCTCCGGGTGGGCGATCTTGCGGCCCGCCGTCCGCCCGACGTGGCTGGCCAGGCTCTCCCAGTGGTACCGGAAACCCATGTCCCCGCTGAAGGTTTCCAGGTCCCACGCGCCGAACTGCCGGGCGACCGGCTCGAACCGGCGGGTGTCGTACGCGATGAGCTGGTCGATGGCCCGGTTCACCGAACGCACCCCGCTCTCGATCTCGGGGCCGAGGTCGATCAGGGGCGAGTCCCACTCCTCGTGGTCGTCGACCTTGTTGATCAGGGTCACCTCGGGGTGCCGCTCGAAGATCCCGACCATCGCGTCCAGCACGTCGAACGTGTCGTCGCTCTTCCAGATGAACGAGTCGTCGGTGAACGTGACCAGATAGGGCCGGGTGGTCGTGAAGTTGTTGGCGTGGAAGTTGTTCGAGCCGAGACCGGGGAAGGACAACCGGTTCGTCCGGCGGAACCGGAACTCGTCCACGCCGTACTCGGCCAGCCTCGGCAGCAGCTTGGCGGCCGCCTCGTCGGTGGACCGGTCGGCCACCAGGATGACCTCGAACTCGTGCCGGGTGGGTTGGGTGAGCGACCGCAGTGCGAGCGGCAGGGTCCGCTCAAGCAGCCGGTCGGTATCGTGAAATGCGCAGGCCAGGGTGAACAGCGCCACGCGCGTACCTCCGATCGTGATTTGCTGCCGGCCGCTCAGGTCAGCAGGCCGGTCAGTGCCGCGGCTAACTTGTCGCTGTCGTGGACGTCGCCGTCGGGTGGCGCCAGTGCCGCCTCGACGACGGCGCTCCGGACGTCTCCCATGGGCAGGATGCCGTCGCGGTTGACCAGTACGACATCGGGTACGACGCCGTGCGCGGTCAGGGCCGCGACGTGGTCGGCCACGTCGTACCCCAGGGTTTCGGCGTCCTCGGGTTCCAGGTTGCAGACGTAGACCACCGGGGCCGTGGCGGCGGCCAGCGCGGCGTGGATCTCCGTCACCAGCGCGGTGGCCAGGATGGAGGTGTAGAGGGACCCGGGCCCCAGCACGATCTGGTCGGCGGCCCGGATCGCCGCCACCACCCCGTCCGGGGCGCGGACCTCCGACGGGGACAGCCAGACCCGTTCGATGTCCTTCGTCTTGGACACCGCGTACTGCCCGCTGACCTCGACGCCGTCGACGGTGACGGCCCGCAGGTCGACCTGGTCGACCGTGGCCGGCCAGGCCCGCGCGGTGGCCGGGTCGATCCCGAGCAACCGGCTGGTCTCCTCGATCGCCCCGAGGAAGCCGCCGGTGACCTCGGTCAGTCCGGCCAGCAGCAGGTTGCCCAGCGCGTGTCCCTCGATGTCGGTGCCGGCGAACCGGTGCTCGAAGGCGCGGCCGAGTGGCGTGTCGGCCAACCCGGCCAGCGCGACCAGGCAGCGTCGCAGGTCCCCCGGCGCCGGAATCGCCATGGTGTCGCGCAGCTTTCCGGTCGATCCGCTGTCGTCGGCGGTCGTCACCACGGCGGTGACGTGCCCCGCGTAGCCACGGGCCGCCCGCACCGTCGCGGTCAGTCCCCGGCCGCCGCCCAGGACGACCACCCGTGGCCCGCCACCCGCACCATCAGCGTTGGTCAAATCTCCCCGTTCCCCCCGTGGACGAACCGTGCCGCGCCGAACATCCCCACCCCGCGCGGACAGCCGTGACCCGCACCGGTCAGGTGGCCGGCCCCGCGGCTGCGGTCGGCGAGAACTTGTCGATCCGCCCGATCGGCTCCGTGGGACGCCAGCTCAGCCCGGGGATGGCCGCGTTGGGCAGGGAGCCGTCCTCGTTCAGCACCGACGACGGCGGGTGGGCCAGGTGCAGGAGCCAGTCCTGGTGGGTGTCGAAAGCGCCGTTGATGTCCATCCGGTAGGCGAAGTCGTTGTCCTCGCCGCCCCATCCCTCGTACCGCTCGTCCATGCCGCCGATCCGGCGGAAGACGTCGATCCGGGCCCAGACGCAGGCGCCCGGCGGGCGGCGCAGCAGGAAGCCGCGCAGCGTCTCCGGGTCGGCCCCGTCCGCGCCGCCCACCAGGCGCTGCCGGATGGCGTCGGACGTGGACTCCTGGCTCAGGCAGAACATGTCCCGGTAGGGCAGGTGGCCGGCGGCGCCGGGGCGCCGGAACCGGGCGGCGTTGCGGTTGATGAAATCGCGGTCGGCCAGCACGTCGCCGTCCAGGATGCACACCACCTCGGTCGGGCCCGCGGCGTTCATCACACCCACGTTCACCGCCCAGGACTTGTTGAAGATGCCCGTCTTCGGCGCGAAGACGTACTCGTCGACCAGCGGCTCGATCAGCTCCCGGTAACGCGGCTCGTCGTCGGACTCGACGACCACCACCCGGTAGCGGTCCCGGGGGTAGGACTGGTCGCCCAGGGTGAGCAGGCAGGCCAGCAGGTTCCGCAGCCGTACCTTGCCGTCGTTGCGGTCCTGGAACGGGATGACGATGAGCACGTCCGCCTCCGGGCCGGCCGCGGGCGCGTTCACCGGACCCAGGTCCAGCAGCTCGTCGGCGGTCACCTGCGGCCCGCCGTCGTCGGCGTGGCGGGGGCCGAGGTAGTAGCCGAGCCGGTTGACGCTCTCCGCCTCCCAGCCCTTCTCGAACAGCTCGGTCAGCGCGGGGTCGCCGTGCCGGGCCGCCAGCGCGGTACGGAACGCGTAGTAGCGCTCCGAGTCGGCGGGATCCTCCAGCAGCCGCTCACCGAGCGACCGGACCTCGTCGTCGCTGCTGGCCCTGACGCGGCTGGCGACCTCCTCCAGCCAGGGGCGGGCCACTTCCCAGAGGAACAGGCAGGACCGCGGGGCACCCGGGTCCACCCTGGCGACCAGGGTGTCGGCGACGGCCTTCGCCAGCACCTCGGGATCTTCGGGTCGCACACCTAGCATGGCGCTTCCTCTCTCGCTGAGACTCGGATCTCGCTGGCGTCACCGGCCTGCGCCCGTTCGCCGCCGGCCTGCGCCCCGTCGCCGCCGCTCTGCGCCCGTTCGAAGCCCTGGGTGAGCCAGATGCCCGCCCACACCTCGGGCGCCGACGGCAGCACCAGCTCCACCAGGCTGGGTCCGTCGGCGGCGGCCGCCCTGGCCAGGGCGGCGGAGAACCGCCGGATGCCGGCGTCGACGTCGGCGGCGGAGCCACCGAGGGGAACGGTGACCTCCTCGGCCGACAGCCCGAGCGCCCGGGCGATGGCGTGGTACCGCAGGCCGGGCACGTTCGACAGGTACGCCCGTTCCAGCTCGCCGTACGAGGCGGACCCCTGCTTCTTCAGCGACACCGACTCGCCGTTGTTGCACACGACGTAGAGCACCCGGGCCCGGTCCTGCACGGCGGCGACGAGTCCCTGGAAGGAGTTGGTGAACGCCTGATCGCCCAGGGTGCACATCACCCGTATTCCGTCGTTGGCGGCGGCGAGGCCCGTCGCGTACGACAGTCCACTGCCGACGAAGGCACCGTGGCCGCCGAAGATCCTCAGCCCCGGTGGCAGCTCGTCGTAGTGCTCCGCGATCAGTCCGCCGAACATCTGGCTGTCGTCGACCAGTGCCGGCCGGTCCCACCCGGCCAACACCTCGGCCAGCGCACGGACCACCGCCCGGCGGCCGTCCCGGATGTGCTCGGCGACCGGCTCGACATCGGCGGTGGCCGACAACCGGGCGTCCGTGCCGACCCACCGGGCCCGGCTGGCCGCTCCCCGGGCGTGCAGCCGCCGCGAAAGCTCCCCGAGTGCCTGGGCGGGATCGCCGACCACCAGGACGTCCTTCTCGCCGAGGTACTCGTTCTTCAGTACCTTGGTCGGGTCGGTGTTGACGGCGATCTTCCGGCACTCCGGCAGCGTGCCCACCACCCGCTCGTAGATGTTGCGGTCCTCGACCGTGACCATCAGGTCGCACTGGTCGAGCAGGTCGCGGTGCGCGGGGTTGAACGGATCGAACCAACCGACGAAGTTGCCCACCTCGTCCTGCCGGAGTCGTTCGAAGAGCATGGGGCCGCGGCGGTAGCGCACCTGGAGCACCGGGGCGCCGAGGTCGGCGCTGATCCGGTCGAGCGCGGCCCGCGCGTCGGGATAACGCAGCGCGTAGTCGTCGACCAGGAGCAGCGGGCGTTCGGCCCGCAGCAGTTCCTCGACGGCGGCTTCCAGGTCGGCGTCGTCCATGTCGGGCAGTGGTTCCGCCGTGGCCGGGGAGGCCAGCGCGGCCAGCGGCAGCCAGCGTTGCTCGGCGACGTCCTGCGGGACGCCGAAGACCGCCGGCCGGTACGGCGGCCGGGCGGTGAAGGCGAGCGCCCGGCGGACCTGGTCGACGAAGCGACCCGCCGCCCGCTCGCGGCCCTCCGGATCAGCCGGAACGGAGCCGGCCTGTTCCTGCCAGTCGACGAGGCCGTCCAACCCCTCCAGCAGTCGGGCCTCGCCGTGCGGCGGAAGGAACCGGGCCGAGCCGGTGGACGGCATCCCGACGAGGTAGAGCGTGCCCACCTCGCTGCGCCGGGCGTCGGCGACCGCGCCCATCGCGTTGGTCAGGCCACGTGCGCCGTGCAGCACGGCCACGCCCCGGTTCGGCTCGGTCAGCGAGGCGCCGGCGGCCATGAACGCGGACTCCTTGTCACCCCGCCCGTTGCTGAGCCGGAGGCCGTCGACCCGGCTGATCGCGTCGGCGAGTGCCAACTCCGAGGTGCCCGCGTAGATGAAGACCCTGGCGACGCCGGCGGCGGCGAGCAGCCCGGCCACCGCCTCGGCCCCGGTCAGCCGCGGCTGCCAGGCGAGGATCCGGTCCACCACGTTCCGGGCGAGCGCGTCCGGCGAATCCCCCTCGGCCAAGCGGTCCCGTAGCGCCGTCCGGAGAAGTTCCTCGGCCGCCCGCCGCCCGCCGGCGAGCAGCACCGCGCAGCGCAACGGGTCCGGGCTGCCGTCCGGGTGCTGGAAGCACCGCAGGACGGCGTCGGCGTCGATGTCACCTGTCAGGTCGAGCGCGTCCACCACGAACTGAGGTCGTTGCCCCGTCATGTCCCCCCGCTTACGTTGTTCGAGCCTGCTGTGCGGTCAACCCCACAGATTGGCTGTCAGTCCCGAAAATCGACGCCGGCCCCCACCCCCGGAGCCAGCGTCGAGCGTCGTTCCCGGCCTCGCTGTCGGCGCCGGGCGTCGGCGCCGGACGCCGCGAGGCTTTCCGGCGTACGTGATTCAGGTCGACAAGGTCAGCGCGGGCGCGTCGGAGCCGGAGACGGCTATGACCCGCCTCGAAACCGGTTCGGCTGTAGCCCGCATTCATCCACCCCCGTGGTCGCCCGTCTGACGGACCGACGAGCCGGGGCGCACATAGTGGTCGGTTGGCGCCCCCCTGAAGGCCCCGACCCGGTGTTCCGGTCGAGCGTCCCGCCTCGCCGAGACAGAACATACTCCGTGGTCGATCGGCTGTCATCAAGCAAAATAGTTACGAAAATGCGTCAGCACGGTTACCCGTCGGAATTGTCGCTGGTCGTTCGGGCAAGCGTGGCTCGATCCACACGACGACGAGCGCGGCCAGGCTGAGCAGGCCACCGGCCAGGGCGGTGCTGCGGACTCCGTACCAGGGCAGCAGCACTCCGCCGACCAGCGCGCCCGCGGTGATCCCGATGTTCATCGCGGTGGACAGGCCCGCCACGGCGAGATCGGTCCGGCCCGGCGCCACCTGCAGGATCCGGCCGCCCAGCACGGTCGTCTGGGCCGAGTACGCCGCACCGGCCAGCGCCACCAGCACGACGGCCGCCACCGGAAGGGTGCCGAGCGCGTAGAGCCCGAGCAGCGCGACGACCTGCGCCAGCACCGGCACCGCCGTGGCGGTCCACGGACTGCGGTCCACCAGCACGCCCCCGGCGAAGACACCAGCGATCCCGGCCACCCCACGGGCGAGCAGCAACGCGCCGGTCGCGGCGACGGCGAACCCGCCGATCGTGACCAGAAAGGGGGTGACGTACGTGAACGAGGCGAACGCGCCGGTGACAGAGAGGACGGTCAGCACGATCAGCAACCGGTACCGACGGACATCGGGGGTGCTGCCGTGGGCCGACGGCGCCTCGTCGGGAGCCACGGTCGGCACCAGCGTGACAATCGCCACCGCCGCACCGAGCCCGACAACGGCCAGGATGAGGAACGGCACCCGCCACCCGAGTTCCTGCCCCAGCCAGGTGCCGGCCGGCACCCCCAGCACCGCGGCGAGCGAGGTGCCCGCCATCACCACGCTGATCACCCGACCCCGCACCCGCTCCGGAAACAGGGAACTCGCCGTGGGCAGGGCGAGCGCCCAGAAGAGTGCCTGACTCAGCGCCGTGGCCAACCGGGCGATCAGCAGTACGCCGTATCCGGGCGCGGCGGCCGCGGCGGCGGTCGACACCACGAACACCCCGACCAGGCCCCCGAGCAGGAAGCGCCGGGGAATCCGCCGGGTGAGCAGGGTGAGCGGGATCGTCGCGAGTACGACGACGAGGCCGTACCAGGTGACCAGCAGCCCGACCCGGGACTGCGACACGTCCAGGTCCGCAGAGATCGGCAGCAGCAGGCCGATCGGCAGTGTTTCCGTGGTGACGTAGCCGAATGCGCACATCGACAACGCGACGAGTGCGCCAACTGACCGACCCCGCACAGTGCTCCCCCCGTAGTTCGAAGACGATCGGTGGTGGCCGGGCCGGTGCCGCCGGTTCGACCCGGCGACGTCGCGGCGCCCCGGGATCCCGACCCGCCACACCCCGGCCCGTCGCATCCGGACCGGCGCGTCCGGACCGGCGCGTCCGGACCGGCGCGTCCGGACCGATCGGACGGCCCGCGACCGGGCCGTCCGCCTGCGCATCGAAGAGCGTGAGCCAGGCTAACAGGCCCCATGCCGGGCCGGGACGCCCGGAAGCTCATCGGTCGAACCGCATCCCGGAGAGCCGGAGCCGGAGCTGGCCGCCCGGGTCGTACGCGGCCCACTCTCCGCGACCGACAGCGCCGTCGAGCCAACCATCCGTCGCGATGCCGTCGAGGCCGCCAGCCGGTGCGGCATCAGGCCGGTCGGCCGACGCGGCACCGTTGAGGCCAGCCGCTGCCGCGCTGTCGGGCCGGCCAGTCGTCGCGGTGCCGTCGGGGTGACCGGCCACCGCGGTGCCGTCCGGGTGACCAGCCACCGCGGTGCCGTCGGGATGACCGGCCACCGCGGTGCCGTCGGCGTGACCAGCCGCCGCGGTGCCGTCGGGATGACCGGCCACCGCGGTGCCGTCGGCGTGACCGGCCGCCGCGGTGCCGTCGAGAAGGATGAGGTCGATGCGCAGCTCGGCGGGTTCGACCGGGCCGCCCGCCGCGAGCTGGTCCAGATAGCCGGCCCGGATGAGGTTCTCCACCGTGGTCAGTCCGATCGGTGGACACGGGGCCGGCGTCACCGCCAGCAGGTCCTCGACGTGCTCGGCCGGAGCCGGTGCCCACCACCCACCGGGCCGGGGCCGCCAGCGGGCGATCCGGAACGACTGTCCGTACCAGTGCGGGCCGGCGGCGGGTGAGGTGGCGCCGGCCGGCCCGGCGCCGGTGAGACCGGGCCAGCCTGGACCGCGGACACCGATGCCGGACGGATCGGGCGGGTCGGGCGGGTCGAACCGGTCGGACGGGTAGGACCGGTCGGGCGGGTCGAACCGGTCGGACGGGTAGGACCGGTCGGGATCGGGGCCGACCCGGGCGGCTGCCAGCGGCACCTCCGGCCGGTGCGGCGGCATCTCCGGCCGATAGACCAGTTCCATCCGGGCCGCCTCGGCGTCCCGCCGGAGCAGCGTCGCGCGGACCACCCAGGCATCCCCGTCGCGGCGCCCCTGCGCCGAGCCGGTCAGGTCGATCGTCCGCCGGTCCGGTCCGGCGACCAGTTCCGCCAGCCGTACCGACACGTCCCGGACCGCCGCGAGCCGCAGCCCGGCCGGCCGCTCCGGCAGCACCCACTCCGCGCTGGCCAGCAGGCGGCACAGGCACAGGCTGACCGGCAGCGCCGGCTGACCGGCCAGCCGGAAGTCGTCACAGCAGGGCAGGGTGGCGGGCTCCACCGAGTGCGTCACCCGGATCTGCCGTCCGGGGTGGAAGACCACCGGTTCGCCGAGAAAATAGCGGCTGGCGACCAGCCGGTCGACACCCGGCAGCCCCGGTGGCACCGGGTAACCCCGCAGGATCGACGGCTGCATGTCCGGACCGATCTCCCCGAGGAAGGTGACCTCGCCGTCCCCGCCCGCGAGGATCTCCCGGACCCACCGGCGGCGGGCGTCGGCCACGTCCATCGCGGACATGTAGCGCAGGGTCGCCGCGAAATTGCTGATCATGCCGAGCCGGTCCCAGGTCGGCCAGCAGACGGTACGCACCGGCAGCCGGACCGGCCGGCCCGGTTGCCCGGTCGGCTGCGCGGCCCACAGGCCCAGCCGGCTCAGCCCCTCGTTGGCGGCGCCGTAGTCCAACTCACCGGTCATCCCGCCGAGCCGGCCGGTCAACGAACCCACCGAGCAGAAGAACCGCGGCGCCGACCGGCCGGCCACGGCACGGACCAGGTTGAGGAAGCCCTGAACCTTGATCCGGACCACCTCGGTCACCGCGTCCAGGGACTTGGCCGGCAACCGGATCGGGGTGTCGGCGCCGGCGTTGTGCACCACCCCGTACGGCCCGGCACCGGCCCGTTCCACCAGCCGCGCCACCTGGTCCGGGTCCCGGACATCGCAGCGAGAGTATTCGATACGCAGGCCGTCGCACCGGGCCTGGCGCAGATGCGTCCACAGCTCGCGGGCCCGCTCCAGACCCGCCAGCCGCTCCCGCTCGGCCGGGAGCCGGCGTTCGGCCGCCGCCGCCCGCAGCCGCTCGTCCCGGTACCGCCGGAAGTCGTGATCGGGCATGGTCACCAGCGGGTCGGTCCCGTCCGGTGCCTCGGCCCGACCGCTGACCACCACCCGGCAGCCGAGGTCGGCGGCGAGCGTGCGGGCCAGGTCGAAGCCGATCCCCCGACCACCGCCGGTCAGCACGACGGTGTCCTCGGGGCCGAGCGTCATCGTCGGCGGGCCGACCGGTTCCCGGCGGGGCACCAGCGTGTAGCGGTGACCGGCCCGGTAGCCGATCTCGAACAACCCCCACCCGTACAACTCGGCCACGACCAGGTCGGCGGTGTCGTCCCGGTGTTCGGGGGCCAGATCCACGATCCGCACGTTGCAGTTCGGGATCTCCCGGGGCAGGCCCTTGGCCAGCCCCGCCCAGATGCCACCGAGCGGTTGGTCCATCGTGGCGGGGGCGAAGCCCAGTTGCCCGCCCAGCCGGGTGACCGCGAGGTAGCCGAGCCGATCGGCCGAGGTCTCGGCGCTCCAGTCCGGATGGCACGCCTGCAACAGGGCGAAGGTCTGCCGGAGCGCGGGCACCCAGTTGTCACCCCCGGGCGCGTCGATCGGCTGCTCCAGGTTGAGATCGACGATCGCGTCGAGCCGGCCGGCCGTGGCGACGAACCGGGCCGTCGTCTCCGTCACCTCGCCCGAGGGCGGGTCACCCACCGGGGGCGCGAGCCGGTGCGGGACCGCCCCGGCCGATCGGAGCGCCGCGCCGAGGGCGGCGGCCGTCCGCTCGGCGCCGCCGACGATCGCGATCGACCGGCCGACCAGCCGGGCCCGGTCGGCCGCCACCGGCGCGGTTTCCAGCGGGGTCCAGACCACGCGCTGGACGGCGCGTACCGGGACCTGTCCGGTCAACGCAGAGCCAGTGGGCGTGGTGCGGTAACGAAACTCCCGGTCTCCTGGTCCAGGTAACCCATCACCTTCCAGTCGAGGTCGCTGAACTGGACCAGCAGGCGGCCGTCCGGGCGCACCGCCGCGAACCGGTTGCCGGCACCGGGCCGGCCGTCGGGTTCGGCGTCGGGCAGCATCGCGTACAGCTCGACCCGGCCGTACCGGTCGGCCACCTCAGCGTCGTTGAGGTGCTCGTAGAGGTCGATCCGCCGGATTCCCAGCGGCACCGCCAGCGGGATCAGTCCGGCGGTGGGGGCCAGCACACCGGTCCGGGCCAGCCCGTCGAGCAGCAGCACCGGCAGGTGGAACCGGGAGAACGCCGGGTGGTCACCGGGCAACGCCAGGTGGTACGTGGAGCGCCGGCCCAACGGATGCAGCCGGGTGTCGGTGGTGCTGGCGAACAGGTCCGACAGCAGCACCGGGGAGCCGACCTGGTGGTACGGGTCGGGTGTCGGCGACTCCTGCGCCGGATACCACTCGGGCCAGCGAGGTGCCGCGGGCAGCCGCCCGGCCATCAGCACCTGGATGTCGAAGTGTGGCCGGTCCCGGACCAGCACCGTCCCGTCCGGCGCCACCACGTCACCGCTCACGGTCACCGCGACGCGCGCCTGCCCGAGTTCGGGTCGGCGCTCGACGACCCGGGCCCGGATCCGGATGGTGGGCGGTCGCCGTCGCTCGTGAACCTTCAGGAAGTGCCGGAACACCACCTCCTCGAAGGCGTACGGCAGCAGGTCCGGCAGCAGCACGCGGGCCGCCTCGAAGGCGATCTCCGTGACGAACGTGCCGGGCAGGGTCGGTGTTCCGTTGACCCGGTGGTGGCGCAGGTAGCCGTCGGTCTCCAGGTCGACCACGCGCTCCAGCAGCACCGTGTCGGCGTCCCGGTGGCGGGTCCGGCCGAGATAGAACCCGTCCGGTGCCCGGAGGTGGTCGAGCAGCCGGGGCAGCATCCGGTCGATGGCCGCCGACTCGGCGGCACCGAGGTGGACGGTGTACGGCTCAGGTTCGCTGACGTTCAACTCCCGGAGGAAGTGGTGCAGACCCTCCCCGCTGGTGATGTTGGAGTACGTGCCGGCCCGGTCGAAGTACGCCTTCGTGAGGTCGTTCGCACCGAGGCCGACCTCGCCCCACAAGGTCCACCCGATGGTCAGCTCGTGCTCGCCGCGAATCCGGGAGTGGTACGTGGCGGCGGCGCCCAGGAAGTCGTTGCCCGCCGCGTAGTCGGCCTCGCCCACCTGGCCGGTCAGTCCCAGCAGCGAGCCCATGTTGCACCAGATCCGGGGTGGCTGCTCCCGCAGCGCCGCCCTCAGGTTCTGGTAGGCGCGCAGCTTGCGGTCCCGGATCAACCGGAACTCGGCGAAGTCCTTGCTGGCGATGGGGGCGGACCGGCTCAGCCCGGCCGCGTTGATCAGCAGGTCGATCCGGCTGGCGACGCCCAGGATCTCCGCGGTCGCCGTGGTCACCCGCGTGGGGTCGGTGACATCGCAGCTCAGGTAGCTGACCCGGTCGGCTCCGACGTGTTCGGCCAGGCGGGCGAGGTTGCGCCGGGTCACCCGGGCGTCGGCGATCCGGTCGTACTCCCGGCCGGCGGTGGCCGGGGTGAGCCCGGGTTGCTGCGCCAGCCGCTGGCGGATGTAGCCGCGCCGTCCCCGGGTGAACTCGTCGTCGTCCAGTTCCAGATATTCCCGGGGATGCGCGTCGATGGGATTGCTGCCGAGCACGAAGATCCGGGGTCGGAAGTGGCGGGCCAGTCCCACCAGCAGTTCCGCGGTGATGCCCCGGCCGCCACCCACCGCGACCACCACCGAGTCCGGCCCGAGTCGCGCCGCCCCGGGCGGCACCAGCTCACCGGGCTCGGCCAACACGGTGACCCGTTGGCGCACCCCGCCCGCGTACTGGGTCACCGGCAGGTCGCCCGCCAGCGCCCACTCCCGTTCCACCTCGGCCAGCCCGGTCGGCACGTCGGTCGTGTCGGTCAACACCGCGATGGTGGTGCAGTCCGGCGTCTCCAGGTGGATCACCTTGAACAGGCCGCTGAACAGACCGGTGTAGGGATGCGCCACGCCGCCGGGCAGCGCGTTCAGGAACAGGCCCAGGCAACTGGTCGCCCCGGCACCGCCCGTTTCACCGCCGTCCGCCCCGGCGCCGTCCGTCCCGTCGCCGCCCGCTCCGGCACGCCGGCTCAGCCGCTGCTGCACCACCAGGTACAGCAGGTCGTGCAGGGCGATCAGGGCGGTTGGCGGGGTGCTGCCGGAGTCGTCCACCCCGGTCAGGTCGGTCAGCAGCCGCACGTGCGCGATCCGATGTTCCGGGTCCGACCGGTCCAGCACCGCCCGCACGGCCTCCGGGGTCACCTCCGGCAGGTGTCCGGGACCGGCCGCCGGCGCCGTCGACAGGACCAGGACATTCCCGGGTACGCCGGCCGCCGCCAGCAGGTCCGGCCGGTCGGTCAGCACGGCGACCGAGCCGGGCCCACCGGCTGCCGACGTACCGGTCCAGAACGGGACCGTCGCGCGGACCGGGACCCCCGGATCGGCCGCCCAGCGCACCGCGTGGCGGGCGGTGCCCAGCGGCAGCAGCTCGGCACCGGCGGCGTACCGGCCGGTGTCGTAGCAGTCGGCCGGGACCTCGGGGGCCGGTTCCGGGCGCCGGACCCGAAGCACCACGTCCCGGCCCGGTTCCTCGCTGTGGCAGACGACCGTGCCCCCCGCCGCCGGACCGGCCAACGCGGCCATGATGCCGATCGCGCCCTCCGCCCCGAGGAAGCAGTGGTCGCGACCGGCCCGGTCGGCGCCGCAGTCGAACCGCTGGCCCGCCGGCTCGTCGGGGTCGGGCGTCAGGGTCGGGGGGTCCAGGTGGGCCAGGATCCGCAGGCCGGCCGACCGCGCCGTCTCCTCGGTCACCAGCGCGAACAGTATCGCGCCCTCGGCCGGTCGCGCGGTGCCGCCCAGTGCGCCGTCCAGCAGCTGCCCCACCTCGTGGGTGCTGTTGCCGTTGACCCCGCCCACCAGGGCCATCTTCAGTTCCCCGGTCCGCAGGTAGTGGCTCGCCACTCCGACGGCGCTCAGCGCCGAGGTGAGCCCGGTGTCCACCACCATGTTGAGACCGTGCAGGTCGAAGGAGTTGGCGACCCGCGCCGGGATCACGTTCGGCATCATTCCGGGGAAGGTGTCCTCGGTGGAGGGTGGCACCCGCCGGCGTACCGCGTCGGCGTACTCCCGCAGCGCGGTGTCCAGCCACTCCGCGCCGGAAAGGGCCGGATCGGTGCTCAGCGCGTGCGTGACGTCGTCGAGGTAACACCGGCCGGCGTACCGCATTCCGTTCCCGGTCGGGCCCTGGTGTCCGAGGACCACGCCGGTGGTCTCGCGGTGCTCGGCCCAGAACGCGCCCAACTCGTCGCGCATCTGGTGGGCGCACTCCAGCACCATGAGCTGGCACCTGTCGATCGCCTGCGCCGTGCGACCGGGCAGGCGGACCCGCTCGAAGGGTGGCATCGGGTACGTGGCGCCGAAGCTCGGCGCGAACGGCGCCGGCCCGCCCCGGCGCAGCCAGTCGTCCAGTTCGGTGACGTCGCGCAGGCCGGGCAGGTGTGCGGCCCGGGCGACGATCACGATCGGCTGCGCGGGCGCGGTCGGGGCGGGCGACGGACGTACCGGCGCCGACGCCGGCGGTGGTTCCCGGACGATCAGTGTGGCGTTGGTGCCGCCGAACCCGAAGCCGCTGACGGCCGCGGTCCGCCGCCGGCCCGGGTTCCCCGGCCAGGGCACCGGGGTGGTCGGAATGACCAGGTCACCGGTGCCGGCCGCGGCGAACCCCGGCGACGGCGCGGTGAACCGGTGCTGGGGCGGGATCAGCTCGCGGTCCATGCCCAGCAGGGCGTGTACCAGGGAGACCACCCCGGCGGTCCATCCGGTGTGGCCGACCACGGACTTGTTCGAGGTGACGTGGACCGGCCCGGCCCCGGCCATCGCCTCCCGCAGGGTGCTCAGCTCGGCGAGGTCCCCGGCGGGGGTGCCGGTCGCGTGCGCGATCACCCAGCCCGGCCGGTCCGTCCCGGTGGTACCCGACTGGTTCAGGGCACGCTGGATGGCCAGTCGCTGACCGGCCGCGTTGGGTGCGTAGATGGCCTTGCCCCGCCCGTCCGAGGACGAGCCGACGCCCGCGATGGTGCCCCAGATCCGGTCGCCGTCGGCCCGCGCCCGGCTCAGCCGCTTGAGCACCACCGTCGCCGCGCCGTCGGCGAACAGCACCCCGTCGGCGGCCCGGTCCAGGCTGCGTACGACACCGCCGGTGGACAGGCCACTGAGCTTGGCGAACAGCACCGACCCGCGCGGGCCGTTGGCGAACGCCCCGCCGCAGGCGACGATGTCGCGGGTGCCGGCCAGGATCTCCTTGACGCCCAGGTCCACGGCGTAGAGCGAGGACGAGCAGGCGGTGTCGACCACCAGCAGTTCGGCCTCGGGCGGCAGGATTCCGCGCATCGCGTGCAGTCCGACCTGGTGCGGGAAGAACCGCACCGGGTCCGGGCCGCTGCGCGGGTATCGCCGGGTCAGGGCCGTGGCGATGCGGTCCAGCGCCGCGGCCCGGACGTCGTCGGGCAGGTCCAGCCGGGCCAGGATCGGGGCCAGTTGGGCCAGCACGCCCGCGCGTACCGTCGCCTCCTCGAGGTGCTGGCTGCCGTCCGCGGTGTAGCCGACGTAGCAGCCGTACCGGTCCGACGGACGTACCGTCACCCCGTCCATCGCCTGTAGCAGCGAGTGCCGCAGCCACATCGTGGTGGCCTCGGGTGCCGGCCGGGTCCGTCCGTTCCGGGCCAGTTCCTCGGCCAGCGCCGGGTGCGGGACGAAGTCGGTGATGAAGGCCGAGTGCCGGGAGTAAGTCTTGTCCTCGGCGTGCCGGTCCTCGGCGTAGAACATCTCGTTGTCCCAGCGTTCGGCCGGGATCTCGACGAACCGCTCGGCGCCGTGCAGCAACTCCCGCCAGAACTCCTCGGGGTCGTTGGCCCCGGACACGGCCAGGCCCATGCCGACGACCGCGACCTCGTCCTCGACGTCGTCCTCGACGGGAGCCGAAACCCGGGCCGGGGCTGGTGGCGCGGCCTCGGGTGTCGACGCGATCGGTGGTGGGGCGAGCAGCGCCTGGCCGGTGGACAATCCACCGTCGGCGAGGATCACCTGACCGGTGATCCAGCTCGATCGCGGAGAGGCCAGGAAGGCCACCACCTCGGCCAGTTCCTCGGGTCGACCGAGCCGGCCCATCGGGGTGGCCCCGATGATCGTCCGTTGCATCCGCTCGGCGTCCGGGAACTGCCCCGCCACCGGCGATTCCAGCATGCCCGCCGCGGCCGTGTTGACCCGGATTCCGTGCCGGGCCAGGTCGGCCGCGAGATACCGGGTCAGCGCCTCGAGCGCCGCCTTCGCCGGCCCACAGGCCAGGTATCCCGCCATCACGAACTGCCCACCGCCGAGGGTGGAGAGGTTGACGATGCTGCCACCGCCCCGCGCGATCATCATCGGCGCCGCCCGCTGGGCGCAGTGCAGGCTGCCCTTCAGGTCGGTGTCCCAGGCCCGGTCCAGAGCCTGGTCGGTCACCTCCCCGGGCCCGCCCAACGCGCCGTCGGCCGCGCTGTTGACCAGGATGTCCAGGCCACCATGGACGGCCTGGATCTCGTCGAACATCCGGTCCACCTGGTCGGGCCGGGCCACGGAGGCGCGGATCAGGTGGACGCGGCCACCGGCGGCCTCGATCTCGGCCCGGGTCCGGCGGGCCTCGTCCGGCGATCGGAAGTAGTTCACCACGACCAGCGCGCCAGCGGCGGCCAGTCGTCGACTGATCGCCCGGCCGACATTTCGCGCGCCGCCGGTAACCAGGGCGACCTTTCCGTCGAATTCACCGGTCATGCCGCTACTCACCGGTCCCTGCGTGGTTGACGGTCATCCCGTACCCCCGTCCCGGACGCTTCCCCACGGTCAACTCAGGACCACCCGGGATCCATCATCAATCCAGATGCGTCTCTGTGGAAGGCATCTGGACCGGGTTGTCGTACGGGGCGACCGAAGCCAGATTCGAACAAGAAATTGCCAAGGTGGCGGCCGTCGTCGGCCGGCTAATCTCCGTCGCGTGCGCTTCGTAGCGGGGCGCACGGCAGCCGGGACGGAGGGTGACCGCGATGCCGAAGCCGATAGGGGTCGACGAATCCGCGATAGCACTTGACGGGATAGCACCCGTCGACGAGAGGCCGGCCGAGCTCGCCCGGAACGTCGGCCGGGACCTGATCTCCCTGCTGCGCCCCGGGCAGTGGCCCAAGAACCTCCTGGCGGTCTCGGTGCCGCTGCTCGATCTCGACGTCTGGCGGGTGGCGAGCCTGTGGCGGATGCTGTGGGCCGTGGTGGCCTTCACCATCGCATCGACGATCGTGTACGTCGTGAACGACCTGGCCGACCGCCACCGTGACCGGACCCACCCGGTCAAGCGACACCGCGCCATCGCCTCCGGCCGCACCTCGATCCCGGAGGTCGCGCTGCTGCTGACCGTCCAGGTCGGACTGCTGGCCGGTCTGCTCACCGTCCAGCCGTTGTCGTCCTCGTGGCCGATCGGCGCGTACCTGCTGCTCACCACGGGTTACTCGACGATCCTCAAGCACGTGCCACTGGTCGACGTCTTCGTCGTCGCGCTCGGCTTCGGCCTGCGGATGATGCAGGGCTACGTGGTGGTCGGCACCAAGGTCTCCGGTTGGCTGCTGACCTCCGTGTTCCTGCTGTGCCTCCTGCTCATCCTGGGCAAGCGGCGGCAGGAGCTGACCGCCACCAACGGCGCGCACCGGCCGGCGCTGCGCGGTTACACCGTTCCGCTGACCGACCAGTTGATGATGCTCTGCGCCGTCCTGTCGGTGGGTTTCTACCTGCTGTACGTCCGGACCGAGGCGCCGCTGGGTGGCTACTCCCTCGCGGCGGCGGTGCTCACCGCACCGCTGGCACTGTTCGGGGTGTTCCGCTATCTCCAGATGGTCCTGGTCCAGGATGGCGGGGACAATCCGGTCCGGATGCTGCTCCGGGATCCGGCGCTCGTCATCAACTCGATGCTGATGGCCGTGGTGTCGGGCGGATTCCTGCTGGCAGCCCACATCACGTAACGGAAATGAAACCTCGCGAGAACAAACAAGTGCCGGAGAAGCCATTGCCGCCGACGGATTGCGAATAGACCGATGGACACCAAGTATGACCTGACGGTAGCGCTCACCTATTACGAGCCGTACATCAGCGGGCTGACCCACACCGCCCGCTGCATCGCCGAGGGCATGGTGGAACGGGGCTGGCGGGTCGCGGTGGTCGCGGCCCAGCACGATGCCGACCTGCCGCTCCGCGAGACCATCTCGGGCGTCGACGTGTACCGGGCACCGGTGCTGATGCGGATCAACCGGGGGTTCATCGCACCGCGCTACCCGGTGCTCGCCACCCGGCTGGCCCGCAACTCCTCGGTCATGTTCCTCAACCTGCCGATGGCCGAGGCCGCGCTGGTGGCCCGGGGGGCCGGTCGTACGCCGATGGTGAGCATGGTCCACATCGACCTGTACCTGCCGCCGAGCCGGTTCAGCCGGGCCCTCATGCGCCTGTCGGACGTCACCTCGCGGGCCGCGATCCGGCGCTCCGACGCCGTGGTCACCTACAGCAAGGACCAGGCGCTCGCCTCGCAGCTCTGGCCCGACATCCAGAAGCGTCGCTTCACGCCGATCGCCGCGCCGTGCCTCGACCGCCGCGACGGCCAGCCCAGGTACCGCGAGACCAGCGCCCTGCACGTCGGCTTCCTGGGCCGGGTCGTGGAGGAGAAGGGCATCCAGTACCTCATCCGGGCCTTCCGGCGGATCACCGATCCGGAGGCCCGGTTGTTGATCGCGGGCAACTACCACGCGGTGGCCGGCGGCAGCAACCTCGCCGAAATCCAGGCCGAGATCGCCGAGGACAGCCGGATCAGGGTGCTCGGTGAGTTGCGCGGCAAGGAGGTGGACGACTTCTACGCGTCCATCGACGTGTTCGCGCTGCCGTCGGTGGCCGAGTCGTTCGGCATCGTGCAGGCGGAGGCCATGATGGCCGGCATCCCGTCGGTCACCACCGATCTTCCGGGCGGGCGCTATCCGGTGACCGCCACCGGGTTCGGCCGGGTGATCCCGCCACGCGATCCGATCGCGCTGGAGAAGGCCATCCTGGAGATGGCGGACACCGACCAGGACTGGCGGGACGGCAAGGCGAAGGAAGCACGCGAGCAGTTTTCGCTGGCAGCTTGCCTGGACGCGTACGAGGCGCTGTTCACCTCGCTGCGCCGGCAGCGGTGACCCATGGGAGAGAACGCATGAACGAGCAGCCACTGGTCTCGGTGGTCATTCCGAACTACAACTACGCCCGGACACTGTCCGCGTGCATCGAGGCGGTCCAGCGCCAGACCTACCCCTCGATCGAGATCATCGTGGTCGACGACCACAGCACCGACGACTCGGTGGCCATCGCCCACCGGTACGGGGTCACGGTGCTGGAAACCCCGGTGAACAGCGGCGTCTCCATCGCCCGCAACCTGGGTGCCGAGAACGCCAAGGGGCAGATCCTGTTCTTCCTGGACTCCGATGTCGCGTTGGACACCGACGCGGTGGCCAACGCGGTCGCCGCGCTGGAGGCCGACCCGACGATCGGAGCCATCTGCGGCATGTACCGGGCCGAGCCGCTGTTCCCGGCCGGGCTGGTCAAGGACTACCGGGCCATCCAGCAGTACGTCTGGTTCGGTGAGATCGAGGGACCCATCCCCGGCCTGCACTCGGCGCTGTGCGCGATGCGGGTCGAGGTGTTCCGCGAGATCGGGCCGTTCAACTACCGGCTCCGGTGGACCGAGGAGCAGGAGTACGGCTTCCGGCTCAACACCCGGTACGAGGTCCGGGCCACCCGGAAGATCCGTGGGCTGCACGACCACGACGCCACGATCGGCGTCCTGCTCCGCAAGGTCTTCCAGCGGACCCGGCTCGGCGCGCCCAACTGGATGCGGCTGAACCGGCTGCCCGGCGGTGCCGCCACCGGACTGCGCGCGGTCGGCAGCGGGTTCGTCCTCGCGGCCGTGCTCAGCCTGGCGCTGCTGCCGCTGTTCGGCGCGTGGACGCTGATCGGCACGGCGGCGCTGATCGTCATCGGCATCCTGATGGACCGCCGCACGTACGCCTACGCCTTCCGGACCCGTGGGGTCTACTTCGGGCTCCGGTTCACCGTGCTGCACCTGATGGTGATGCTGACCTCGGCGGTGGCCGCCGGACTCGGCATGGCGCAGGGAGTGCTGTTCCCCGGTTGGGTCCGCCGGCTCTACGGGACGGAGATGACCGCGTGACTCGACGGGTGGTGGTCACCGGTGGCGCGGGCGTGCTGGGCAAGGCGCTGGCCGGCACGCTCGCCGAGCGGGGTGACCAGGTTCTGACGATCGACATCCGGCCCTGGCCGACCGCCCCGCCCGGCGTGCGGCACACGGTCGGCGACATCCGGGACCCGGAGCAGATGCTGTCCCTGGTCGACGGCGCCGACGCGGTCGTGCACAGCGCCTCCGCGCTGCCGAGCTATCCCGCCGCCACGATCCGCTCGGTGATCGTCGACGGCAGCCGGTCCGTGCTCGACGCCTCCAGGAAGGCCACCGTGCCCCGGGTCGTCTACATCTCGACGACCTCGGTCTACGGCCTGCCCACCGTGGTTCCCACCCCGGAGACCTACCCTCGGCAGCCGGTCGACCCGTACGGCGCCTGCAAGGTCGAGGTGGAGCAGCGGTGCGAGCAGCTGCGCTCGGAGGGCATGTCCATCCCCATCCTGCGGCCGAAGACCTTCCTCGGCCCCGGCCGGATGGGGCTGTTCGCGATGCTGTTCGAGTGGGCCGAGGAGGGCCGCAACTTCCCGCTGCTCGGTGGCGGTCGGGCGCTGACCCAGATGTGCGCCACGGAGGACGTGGTGGAGGCCGTGCTGGCCACGCTCAGGGCACCCGACAACGTCGCCAACGACACGTACAACATCGCCGCCGCCGAGTTCGGCAGTCTCCGGGACGATTTCCAGGCCGTGCTGGACGCCGCCGGACACGGCAAGCGGGTGGTGGGGATCCCGGCCCGGCCGGCGGCTGCGGTGCTCAACGTGCTGTCGACGCTGCACCTGTCCCCGATCTACCGGCGGCTCGCCTACAAGCTCATCGCCGACTCGTACGTCAGCATCGAGCACGCCCGCGACCGGCTCGGTTTCCAGCCGCGCTACTCCAACCGCGAGGCCATCCTCGCCGCGTACCAGTGGTGGCGCGAGCATCGCGAGACCAGCCCCGGGCAGGTCGGCCGGTCCGGCGGCAAGTCGACCTGGCGGACCAGCGACGACCCGTGGCGGCAGGGGGCACTCGCGCTGGCCAAGGCGTTCTTCTAGCGACTCCTCGGATTGTTGTGAGCCCCGGACCCCCGCGTCAGGTACGCGGAGGTCCGGGGCTCATGAGGTGTGGGGTCCCGGCCGAAGGCGTCGGACCCCCCGGCCGAAGGCGTTGATCCCTAGCCGAAGGCGTTGATCCCGGTCAGTTCGGCCGAGACGGTCCACAGCCGCTCGGCCTCCGCGTCGGAGAACTCCGGCTCCTCGGCGATGTCGCAGTCGGCGCAGTAGACGCCGCCCAGGCCGTTCAGCGCCGGTGAGGTCGCCGCCCACACCTGGGTCGCCGCGCCCTGCTCATGCGTCTTGAAGATCGGCATCGCCGCGTTGCCGTCCTCGTCGATCCAGCCCGCCGCCATCATCTCCTCCTTGGTCAGATGGCGTTGCAGCGGCGTGAGGATGTATCCGGGGTTCACCGAGAAGGCGCGGACCCCGGCGTCCTGACCGAGCACGTCGAGCCAGGTGGCGAAGAGCGCGTTGGACTTCTTCGACTGGACGTAAGCCAGCCACTTGTCATAACCCTGCTCGAACTGCAGGTCGTCCCACTGGATTTTCGAGTCGTCGCTGAGGCCACTGGCCAGCACGACGACCCGGGCCCCGCCGTTGCCGGCGATGGCCGGCCACAGCTCGTTGACCAGCGCGTAGTGCCCCAGGTGGTTGATCGCGAACTGTGCTTCCAGGCCCGGCCCGACCCGGGTCTCCGGGCAGGCCATGATCCCGGCGTTGGTGAGCACCAGGTCGACCGGCCGGTTCTCGGCCAGGAACCGCTTGGCGAACCCGCTCACGCTCTCCAGATCGGCCAGGTCGAGCTCGTCGACCTGGACGCCGTCGATGTCCTTCAGCGCCTCGCGGGCCGCCGCGGGCTGGCGGGCCGGCACGACGACGCTGGCACCGGCGCCGGCGAGGGCCCGCGTTGTCGCCAGCCCGAGACCCGAATAGCCACCTGTGACGATCGCGAGCTTGCCGGTCAGGTCGATCCCGTTCAGGACGTCGGTGGTGGTGCTCTCGGCGCCGAAGCCCGATCCGATCTTTCGCTGAGGCGTCTTCATGAGGAGAAGCATAAATGCCTATTGGTCGCCGACCCGCATCCAAGGATCGACACCAAGGTGGCGACAAGGTCCTTTCCCGTAGCCTTTTGCAGACCTAGAAAATCCAGACGTGGGGGTGTGGCGGTGGCGGCTGGCGTACACGGACCCGAGGTCGTGACCGAGCCGGAGAGTACGCCCGAGCCGCCGGATCGGGGCGGTGGCCTGCGCGACCGTCTCCGGCGTCGCCGGGACCGGCCGGGCCGGTGGAGCTGGTGGACCCGGCTGGCCGTGCTGCTCTGCGTGGGGTGGCTGCTGTTCGTCGTGGCACACCTGCTGATCAGCGGCAGGGCCTACTGGTGGGGCCCGTTCGACCTGCTGCCGCCGATCGTCTTCGCGGCGGTGCCCGTGGTGCTGGTCGCGGTGGCCCTGCTGGCCCGGCAGGTGCGCTGGCGACTCGTGCTGGCGCCGGTGCTCGCCCTGGCGCTGGGGCTCGGGTTCGGGCTGAGTGGAATCAACTTCGGCACGATCTTCTACAGCCCGCCGCCGGCCACGTCCGGGGCGATAAAGCTGGTCACCTGGAACACCGAGTACTGGGACCAGGACGTCCGGGAAAGCGGTCGCACCACCGCCGACTTCTACCGGTTCCTGCGCGGGATGGACGCCGACGTCTACCTCCTGCACGAGTACGCGCACGCCGATTTCACCCTGCCGGACGTCTTCGCGCAGGCCCTGGTCATCGATCAGATGGCGGAACTGCGCCAGAACTTCCCGGGGTACGAGATCGTGCTCGAAGGCCGGAACGTCACGCTGTCCCGGTTGCCGGTGGTCGGGCACCACCCGCTCTACTCCACCCCGTGGCTGCCCGACGACCTGAAGGCGTTGCCCCCGGCGTTCAACGGCCATCCCCTCTTCTACACCTCGCAGGTGCTGCGTACGGACATCCGGGTGGGAGACCGGGTCGTCTCCTTCTACGACACCCACCTGTTCCAGCCGCCGCGCCGGTTGCTGATGATGAAGGGCGAACCGGGGCAGAGCGTGTTCCAGGTCGACCGCTTCAACTTCGCGATGCGGCGGGCAAGCCTTGAGGCGATCCGCGCCGACGTCAAGGACAACTCCCAACCAATCGTCCTCGCCGGTGACCTGAACACGTCTGCGTCGATGGGCCAGCTGCGGATGTTGCCGGATCGCCTGGTCGACCACACCCGGGCGCTGTCGTCGCTGTACCCGGCGACGTGGGAGGTGGGGAAGCGCCCCTACTGGCGGATCGACTGGCTGCGCACCACCTCGGACGTCACCGTTCACCAGTACAAGTTCCTCGACCCGGACGGCCTGTCGGACCACAAGGTCCAGCAGATCCAGCTGTCGGTCAAGGGATGACTCGCCGCCGGTAGCCGGCAGCGCAGCCGGCGTCCGGCGCCGAAAAGGGGCTGTCCCTGGTTTCTCACCAGGGACAGCCCCCTTTTTCGGTGCTCAGCCCCGGTGGCCCGCCGGTTCGGTGGGCCGCGATGACGGGTTCACCACGTAGTCGGCGATGCGGCCGAGGTTCGGGTAGCCACCGGCCCGCAGCGTCTCCTCGACCGTGGGCAGCTCGTAGCGGGCCGCCACCCTGGTCAGCAGCTCGGTCTGCTTGAGCGAGTCGACGCCCAGCTCGGCCTCCAGGTCGGCGTCCTCGGTGAGCACCTCGACGGGATAGTCGAGCGCGTCGGCGTACAGCTCGGCCAGTTCGCGCAGCACCCGGTCCCGGTCGGCCGCCGCTGCGGCCCGTTCCGGTGCCGGTGCGGCGGGCCGGGCCGCGGTCGGAGCCGTCGGCCCGGCCGGGGCATGACCATTGCCGTTGACCTGACCCGTCCAGGACCGTCCCAACGCGGGCTGCACCGGCTCACCGACCGGCGCAGCGGGCTGGGTCGGCGCAGCGGGCTGGGACATCGTGCCCGCGACGGTGGGCTGACGCAGCGGTTCCCCCACGGCGGGCCGGGGCGCCGCGCTCCCGACGGCGGTCTGGGGCGTCGCGTCCGGCGCGGCGAGCTGGTGCAGCGCGTCGACCATCCGGGCCTCGGCCGGACCGCGTCCGTCGACGGTCACCACCGTGGCGACCGCCGGGACGGCCGCCCGGACCAGCTTGCTGAGCGTGTCCCGCGCCCCGCACTCCACGAAGGTGTCCAAACCGAGCGCGTACGCCGTCCGGACCGCGTCGAGGAAGCGGACCCGCCGGGTGAGGTGCTCGGCGATCATGCCGGTGATGTCGTCATCCTCGGTGTAACAGCGGCCGGCGATCGGCGACCAGACCGGAACCCGGGGCGGGCGCGGTCGCAGCAGCCGAATTCGCTGGTGCAGTCCGTCCACCGCGCCGGCCAGCATCGGGTTGTGAAACGGGTACGGTGAGCGCAGCCGCGCACTCGACACCCCGAGCAGGCCGGTGATCGACTCGGCCCGGGCCAGGGCCGCCGCCGGCCCGGACAGCGCCGTCTGGCGTGGCGCGTTCTCGGTGGCGACCACCAGCTCGGGGTCGGCGATCAGGTCCACCAGGGACTGTGCCCGGTCCGCTCCCAGGCTGACGGCGGTCATCCCACCGTCGGGCCCCGCCGCGCGCAGGGCCGCGTTGCGGGCCACGACGATCTCCGCACCCTCGGCGACCGTGAAGACTCCCGCGGCCACCAGCGCCGCGACCTCACCAAGGCTGTGGCCGATCATGCGGGCCGGACGTACCCCCGCGCCCCACAGCACCTGGAACGTGGCCACGGCGGTCGCGTAGATCGCCACCTGGAGGGTGTCCGGATCGGTCTCCAGCAGCCGGTCCAACGATGGCGGCTCGACACCGAGCAGGACCGGCGAGAGCGCCAGGCCGCCGTTCGCGACCAGGGTGCTGTCGATCTCGGCCAACACCGGCTCGACCTCGCGGAATCGCGCGGCCAGGCCGGGTAGCGCGTCGGGCAGGTATGAACCCTGCCCGGGAAACAGGAAGACGGTGCTGGTGCTCATCCTCACTCCGCTCTGATCCGCTCGGCTTGAGATCCGCTCGGCCGGCTACCTCAGGTCTCCGTAGAACTGGCCGTGGAAGTCACTCGGGATGTGTTGCGGCACGCTGGCCCGGGCCAGCTCGGTGAAGGAAGCGCCGTCCAGCACGAGCAGGAACGAGGTGCCGGTTCGCACGTCGAGCACCGCCGACAGCGCCACCCCGTCGTCCTCCGCGGTGGCGTCCGGGGCGGGTACGAAGACCGCCTCGCCGGGGAAGCAGCCCCGCTCGTGCCAGGACCGCAGGCTGCCGTCGGTTATGTCGATCTTGGCCAACTGGTTCATCGCCCGGCTGCCCGGAGTCTGGCTCAGGCCGTAGACGTACCGGTAGTCCCGGGTGTTGTGGTGCTGGTAGTTGATCCGGGGCATCTCCAGCGGCACCTCGGAGAGCACCTCGTGGTCCACCGCCGACGTCCGGCCGGACAGCGGCAGCCGGTACCGGCGCAGGGTGTACCCGTACCGCTTCAGGTTGAGCTGCTCGGCGGTGGCGGGCATGCCGAGCACCGTCTCGAACGGCGTCCGGGTGGCGGTCAGGTCCAGGATCAGTTCGGAACCGCGCTCGTGCATGTTGATGTGGTGGAAGGCGAAGCACGCCTCGGTCTCGAAGGTGCGGACGACGGCTCCCTCGCGCTTGTCGATGACGACGAACCGGGTGCCGCGCTCGGGTGTCCAGCGGGCACACTCCAACACCGACTTGTGCTCGTCGAGGAACTCGATCGGGTCGAGCAGCACGGGGAACTCGGCGAGCACCACGTAGTGCTCGGACATCCCGAAGCTGTGCATGTAGCACGGCTGCGCGGTGGGTACCCGGCACAGCACCCGCTGCTCCAGCGTGCCGTCCGGGATGTAGAAGACCTGGTACGCGCTCTGCTCACCCATCGTGGTGCCGTAGTTGAGCAGCGCCGCGCCCGGCACGTCGCGGTGCGGGTGCGGGGTGGCGATCTCCACGTCCACCGGGTTGCTGAAGGGCGCCGGCCCGAGGGTCGCCAGCGTGCGCGGGTCGAACTGCATGGCGATCGGCGACTCGGTGAGCGCGACGAACCGGTCGGTGAGCCGGGCCACGTTGACGCCGTTGTTGTCCGTGACGTTGGGTGAGAACTCCGCGAAGTACTGGCCGAACAGTTCCCCGCAGGGGTCCGGGCCGAACTGCTTGCCGAAGAACTGCTTGTCCCGCTCGGCCCGCTGGTACGTCTCGCTGCGCAGGTAGCGGTTGGTGTAGGACACCTCGCCGCCGCCGAAGGTGAAGGCGTGCAGCATGGCCAGACCGTTGAACCAGGACCGCATCCGGTAGTCACCGATCTCGAACTTCCCCGGCCCGTTGCGGATCAGCGTCCCGGCCAGCCAGTCGGGCAGGGTGCCGGTGACCGGCAACCGGTCGGCCCGGATCTCGTTGGGCACGCTGGTGAAGCCGAGGAAGTCGGGCAGTGGTGGCGCCGCGATCACCTCACTCATGACGCTGCTCCTTCCTGGTCCCGACCGCGCCGAGCGTGACCGGGAGTTTGTGGGGCCCGCGGAACGTCGGTGTGGTCGAGCGTTCCAGCTCGGTCAGGTGCGGCTGCGGATCGGCGATCCGCTGCGTGAAGAGTCGTACGGCGACCTCGGTGACCACCTCGGCCATCCCGCCGCCGAGGCAGTAGTGGGCGCCGTGGCTGAACGCCAGGTGACGTACTCCCTGACGGTCCAGGTCGAGCCGGTCCGGGTCCGGGAACCGGGCCGGATCTCGGTTCGCCGCGCCCAGCCACATCAGCACCTCGTCACCGGCGGTGAACTCCCGGCCGTCCCGGACGTGCGACTCGGTCACCCACCGGCGGGTGAGCTGCACCGAGCAGTCGTAGCGAAGCAGTTCCGGCGTGGCCCGGCCGACCAGCTCCGGGTCGGCACGCAGTCGCTGGTAGGCGGCGGGGTCGCGGAGCAGGTGCAGCAGGGCGTTGCCGATCTGGTGCGCCGTCGTCATCTGTCCCGCGTTGAACAGGAAGATGAGGTTGCCGATCAGCTCCTCGGTCGAGGCGTACCCGCCGGCCGCCTCGGCGTCGATCAACTGCTGCAACAGGTCGTCGCGGGGCTCGGCGCGGCGGCGCCGGATCAGGTCGCGGAAGTATTCGACGTACTCGCCGACCTGGTCGAGGTACCGGTCGACCCGGCCGGCGAGGCTCGGCCCCTCGTCGACCAGCAGGCCCCAGCTGAGCATCCAGCGGAAGTACCGGCCACGGTCGGCCAGCGGGATGCCCAACAGCTGCGACATCAGCGCGGCCGGCAGCGCGAAGGCGTACCCGCCGATGATCTCGACAACGCCGTTGTCGGCGGTGGCCAGCAGCCCGTCCAGCAGCCGGGCGGCCGTCGCCTCGACGCGGGGCCGCATCGGGGCGACGGCCTGGGGCAGGAACGCGTGCGCGCAGTGCCGGCGTACCCGGGTGTGGGTGGGCGGGTCGACGGCGAACATCTGCCCGTGCAGGGCGTGTTGGGTAGCGACCCGGTCGGGGTCGGTGTCCGGTGGCAGGGCCGCCGGATCCCAGTGCGGACGGGCGGCCGACAGTCGGGGATCGCGGGTCAGGCCGACCAGTTCCTCGTAGCCGGTGACCACCCAGGCGCCCCGCCGGCTCACCTCCGGATCCCAGCGGATCGGGTCCAGCTCGCGGACCCGGTGGAACAGCGGGTACGGATCGGCCAGGAACTCCGGCTGGTGCAGGGCGGCCAGGGTCGGCGGGTCGGCGACCAGCTCGCTCATCCGGCCCCTCCGCTCGGCGTGATGACCAGGCAGGTGGCGGTGGCGTGCGCGTAGATCGCGCCGGCCGCGTCCAGGATCCGGCCCTCCGCCGTGGCCACCCGCCGCCCGGCGTGGACGACGGTGCCCTCGCAGCGCACCGGACCGGTGGCCGAACGGACGGCGCGGACGAAGTGGGCGTTGACCTCGACCGTGGAGTAGGACACCCCGACCGGCAGCGTGGTGTGCACCGCGCAGCTCATCACCGAGTCGAGCGCCGTCACCAGCACGCCGCCGTGGACGCTGCCCAGCGGGTTGTACTGGTATTCCGCCGGTTCCAACGTCGCCACCACCCGACCCTCGTCGGCCTCGGTGATGGTCAGCCCGACCAGCGGTCCGACCGGCGGAGGCGGGATGTCACCGGCCGCCACCGCCCGGATTATCTCCAGCCCGCTCATCTCCCGGGCCGCGTGCGCCAGGATCGCCGGATCCGCCCAGGAGACAAGACGGGAGCGGTCACCGTTCGGTTCGGACATCAACGCCTCCAACGCTCGACTAGCCGGACCTGCCGATCCTGGTGAGGGTGACCTGGATTCCGTTGGCCGGGCGCAACGAGACCAGCGGCGCGGGTACGACGCTGCGGCTCGGCACCACGCTGAGCCGGTATCGCGTCGTGATCATCGCCACCGCCAGCTGGATCTCCAGCAGGGCGAGCGGTGCGCCGACGCACCGGCGCGGGCCACCGCCGAACGGGAAGTAGGTGTACCGCGCCGGACCGGGACCGGCGGGGCAGAAGCGCTCCGGATCGAACGCCTCCGGGTCGGTCCAGTGCTCCGGATTGTGGTGCGCGGCGTAGGTGGAGATCAGCACCGAGCTGCCGGCCGGCACCGGGTAGCCGCCGAGTTCGACGTCGGTCACCGCGTCCCGGGGGAAGAGCCAGATCGGCGGGTACATCCGCAGTGACTCGTCGACCACCTGCCGCAGGTACGGCAGCCGGTCGAGATCGGCGACGACCGGATCCCGGCCCGCCAGCACCTCGGCCAGTTCGGCGGCGAGCCGGCGGCGCACCTCGGGGTGCTGCGCCAGTGCGTACAGCGTCCAGGCCAGGCCGCAGCCGGTGGTCTCGTGGCCGGCGAGGAACAGGGTCTTGAGTTCGGCCCGGATGGCCCGCTGGCTCCACGGCTCGCCGGTCTGCTCGTCGCGGGCCGCGAGCAGCGCGGAGACCAGGTCCGTACCGCCGGGTTCCCGCCGTCGGGCGTCGATGACGCCGTCCATCACCCGGTTGATGGTGGCCTGGTGCCGGCGCAGCTCGCGTTGGTACCGGGTGGGCAACCAGCTGGGCAGCAGCTGCTCGCGCCGGCCGGTGAGGATCATCTCCTTCACCGCGAACTCCACCGCCGGCAGCAGTTCGTCGGCGTGTTCCCGCAGGTCCACACCGAACAGGGTCCGGCCGAGCACCCCCATGGCCAACCACATCGCGTCGGGCACGATGTCGACCGGTTCGCCGGTGGCGGCCGGGCGTTCCCACCGGGCCAGCAGGTCCGCCACGCATTCGGTGATGACCGGCGCGGCGGCGTCGATCCGGCCGCGCTGGAAGAAGGGCTGGCTGATCCGGCGCCGGCGCTGCCACTCGGCCCCGTCGGTGGTGAGCATGCCCCGGCCGAAGAACAGGTTGAACCGCCGGTAGAAGCGGCCTCGCCGGAACCGGTCGGTTTGATCCTGCAACAGCTGCTTGACCAGATCCGGTCCGGTCACCTGATGGGCGAGGAACGGTCCGAGGCGGATCCGCGCGATCGGGCCGTACTGTCGCTGGAGTTCCGTGGCCATCCGGAGGGAGTCACGGGAGAAGTCGCTCGTCCTGCCGAACAGGACGCGCCCGTCGGGTCCCGGCGCGGTCGGCTTCGGAGTGGTCGGCTTCGCGGTGGTCGGTGGCCCAGGTTCGGGCGTCACGGCCCTACGGCCAGGAAACTCATCAGCAATCCCCCGTTGAGATGCGAATTGACCAAACTCTATCGTTGGGACAGCCGATCGGACAACCCCTCACGCGGGCGATGCACTTTGAATCCGTACGGCAGATAATTCCTCACGTTACCTGTGGATCCCGTCGGGACGGCAAGGGTACGCAGGTCACCGAATATCCGCACGGGGGAGGGTATCGATGGGGACCAGCGACACCGACGACGTCAATCTCGACGCGCTCACCGAGGGCGCCACCCGGTGGGCGGGGACACCACTCGCGGACAAGCGCGCCGTGCTCGCCGAGACACGCGAACAGGTCGCCCGGGTCGCGGCGCGCTGGGTGACCGCGGCCTGCCGGGGCAAGGGACTCGCCCCCGGGTCACCTCTGGCCGGCGAGGAGTGGATCACCGGCCCGTACCCGGTGCTGGCCTATCTGGACGCGGTGCTGTGGACGGCGGACCGGCTGGCCACGGGGCGCAGTCCGCTCGACGGGCTGCCCACCCGCACCGCGCCCGGTGACCGGCTCGCCGTACGCATCCTGCCGTTCAACAGCTACGACCGGTTGCTGTTGAGCGGGTACCAGGGCGAGGTGTGGCTGCGGCCGGGGGTGAGCCTGGCCAGCGCCCGAGCGGACAGCGGCCTCGGACTGCGCCCGGGGGCCCGGTCCGGCGGGGTGGCGCTGGTGCTGGGGGCCGGGAACATCACCTCGATCCCCGCGCTGGACGTGCTGTACCAGGTGGTCGCGGAGAACGCGGTGGTGGTGCTCAAACTCAACCCGGTCAACGACTATCTCGGGCCGGTCCTCGCCGACGCGTTCGCCCCGTTGATCCGCCGTGACCTGCTGCTGCTCGTGTCGGGCGGCGCTGACGTCGGTGCCGCCCTCACCCGCCACCCCCGGGTGTCCGCCATCCACGTCACCGGCAGCAACGCGACGCACGACGCCATCGTCTACGGGCCGGGGGCGGACGGCGAACGCCGCAAGGCCGCCGGTGTCGCGCTGCTGGACAAGCCGATCACCAGCGAGCTGGGCGGGGTCGGCCCGACGATCGTCGTACCCGGCCCGTGGAGCGCGGCGGACCTGACCTTCCACGCCGCTCACCTGGCCACCCAGAAGCTGCACAACAACGGCCACAACTGCATCGCCGGGCAGATCCTGGTGCTGCCGCAGCGGTGGGCGAGCACGCCGATCCTGGTCGACGGCCTGCGCCGGGCGCTGCGCTCGGCGCCGCCCCGCCCGTCCTACTATCCGGGTACGGCCGACCGGGTGGAGCGGTTCCTCGTCGACCACCCCGGAGCCGAGCGGTTCGAGACCGGTGGATCGGCCCGGGTGCTCGCCACCGACCTGCCGCCGGACAGCGACGATCCGGCGTTCCGCACCGAGTATTTCGGGCCGGTCTACGCCACCACCAACCTGCCCGGCGACTCGCCCGGTGAATTCCTCGATCGGGCGGTGGAGTTCTGCAACGAGCGGCTCTACGGCACGCTTGGGGTGAACATTCTCATCCATCCCCGGGTGGCGTCCGTGCTGGGCGACAGACTGGACGAGGCAATCGCCCGGTTGCGATACGGAAACATCGCGGTAAACACGTGGGTGGGTTTCAACTTCGTCATGCCGCGCGGCCACTGGGGCGCCTTTCCGGGACACGATCTGGAAAACGTCGGCAGTGGAATCGGGGGCGTACACAATGCCCTGCTGCTGCCGCAGGCCGAGCGGACCGTCACCCGTGGTCCGTTCCGGCCGGCCCCGCGTTCGCTGGTGACCGGGCAGCTGTCGGCGGCTCCGCGGCCGCCCTGGTTCGTCGACCACCGCACCGCCCACGTCGTGGGCGAACGGCTCACCCGGTTCGCCGCCGCCCCGGGCTGGCGGCGGCTGCTGGCCGTACTCCCCCCGGCGCTGCGCGGATAGCCGCCGCGCCCGGCCGTCAGGAAGGACAGCCATCCCTTGTCGATCTTCTACCCGCTGCTGCGGCGGCTCGGTCACCGGTCCTGGTTCGCCACCATGCTCCGGCTCACGGTTCCGGTCGACCGGGCGTTGAGCCGGGCCACCACCGGTCGGGTGGTGGCCTTCAGGCTGCTGCCGTCCATGCTGATCACGACCACCGGTCGGCGTTCCGGGCAGCCGCGGTCGAACCCACTGCTGTACGTCACCGACGGCAGCGATTTCGTCGTGGCCGGATCCAACTGGGGCCAGGCGGCGCAGCCGGCCTGGGCACTGAACCTGCTCGCCCAGCCGGCCGCCGTGGTGAGCATCGACGGCCGGGAGATCCCGGTCCGGGCCGAGCTGACCACGGGGGCCGACCGGGACCGTCTCTGGCGGCTGATGTGCGACCTCTGGCCCGCGTACGACACCTACGCCGGTCGGGCACCGCACCGGGAGATCATGGTGTTCCGACTGGTCCCCGAAGGCTCCCCATAGGCTCCCCCTCGTATCGCCCGGCGAGTCGCTCCCGGGCGTAGAGCCGCACCAACTCGCCCATCCGGTAACTGCCCGGCGACGAGGTCTCCAGCAGTTGGGCGTCCACCAGCCGCTCCAGCATCCGTTCCGCGTCCGCCTCGGACCGGGTCAGCACCCGGGCCGCGGCCGAGCGGTCGAGCTCCGGCTCGTCCGATGCGCCCAGCAGCTTGAACGCCTCCGCCGTGGCGCGTTCGACCAGATCGGGGCTGCGCGACAGCCGCTGGTACGAGACATCGATGCTGGCCCGCAGCCCGATGCCGTCCAACTCCAGGTTGTCCAGCCGGCGACGCTCGTCGGCGAGCCGGTCACGCAGCTCGGCCAGCGGCCAGCCGGGCCGGGCGACCAACCGGGCGCCAGCGATCCGCAATGCCAGCGGCAGGCATTCGCACCACCTGGCTATCGCCGCCGCCGCCTCCGGCTCGGCGGCGATCCGGGTCTCGCCGACCCACTGGCCGAGCAGCTTGACGGCCTCGGACACGGAGAGGGCGCCCACCCAGACCTGCCCGGCGTTACCCAGCCCGGACAGCGGCTGGAGGCTGGTCACCACGGTCCCGCAACCGGTGCCGCTCGGCAGCAACGGATACACCTGGGCTGCCTCGGCCGCGTTGTCGAGGACCAGCAACAGCCGCCGGCCGGCCACCAGCGACCGGAACAGCGCGGCGGCCTCGTCGACCTGCACCGGCTTGTACGGTGCGGCGAGCCCCACCGTGCGCAGCAGCCGGGCCAACCCGTCGGCCGGGCTCAGCGGCGACGCCCCCGAGCCGGAGCCGCGCAGGTCGAGATAGATCTGACCGTCCGGGTACCGGTCGACCAGCCGGTGCGCCGCGTGTACGGCCAGCGTCGACTTGCCGACGCCCGCGGCGCCGTAGATGTTCACCACCGGTGTGGACGCGCCGGAGGTGGTGAACGACTCCAGCACCCGGGCCAGCTCGCGCCGTCGACCCACGAACCGGGACAGGTCAGCCGGAAGCTGCCGGGGCACGTCCCGGGCCCGAGTGGCGACGCTGGCCGTGGCGACGCCGGCGGCGCCGTCCGGGCGGTGGTCGCTGTCCAGCTCACCCCGCAGCACCGCCAGATGGGTACGCCGCAGCTCCGGTCCCGGCTCGGCACCGAGCTGCTCGACGATCTGGGCGCGTGCGTCGGCGTAACACTGCAACGCCTCCGAGACCCGGCCCATCGCGCACAGGGCCCGCATCAGCAGCGTGACCAGTGGTTCCGCGAGCGGATAGGCCCCCACGAGCTGGGCCAACCGGTCGGCGACCCCCTCGGCGTTTCCGCGCCGCAGTTCCTCGGCGCCCCAGGATCCGGCCAACCCGATGAACTGGTATTCGGCGCTCCGGCGGATCCGCAGCGCCCAGTCGCTGGTCGAGGTGGCCAGGGGCGCACCTCGCCACAGGTTCATCGCCTCGCGCAGCAGCTCGATCCGCTCGTCACTGGACGGCGGCGCCGCCCGGCTCGCCTCCACCAGCTCCTGGAACCGGTGCAGGTCGACCAGTCGCCGATCGATGTTGAGGGTGTATCCGTCCTCGTGGCGGCTGAGGCTGACCGAGCCCTCCTCGTCGCGTGCCTCCCCGAGGGCCCGGCGCAGCCGGGCCACATGGGCGTAGAGCGAGCTGCGCGAAGCCTCCGGTGCGGCCAGTCCCCAGACCCGATCGGCCAGGGTGTCGCTCGACACCGGCAGACCGGCGTCCACCGCCAGGGCGGCCAGCACCATGCGTCGCTGCCGCGGGCCCACGTCCAACGAGCGCCCGTCGACCTCCACCTCTATTGGACCCAGTAGTCGAATTCTCACCTGTAACCTCCCCCCCGTGAGACGACCCCGCCGAGACGATCAATCGGCAATCGCCCCCGACCAGCGCCGACGGAACCGCGGATCGACGAGATAGCACAGGCCACCGCTGAGGGCGGCGATCGAGATGGTCAAGCTGTAGGTGTAGTTGAGCGCCATGGCCGGAAACACCAGTCGCCAGCCGGCGGCCCTGCGGATGAAACCCAACCGGCCGAGATCCGCGAGGATGAACAGGGCCAGGAAGGCCAGTGGTACGGCCAGCAGGTAGGGCGAGATGATCCCGAGTGGGATCGTCGCGGTGGCCAGGAAGACCGCGGCGACCTCCTGCGGCTGATAGGTCGCCTCCCGTTCGAACCGGGAACCGCGGTTGTTCAGCAGCAGCGGCACCAGCCGGACGGCCCGCTTGAAGCACTTCCGCATCACCGACGACACCCGGTCGTCGTCGTCGTGGTAACCGACGACCTCGTTGGTCCGGATCATCGGGAAGTGCCGGGCGATCCGGACGCTGTACTCGGTGTCCTCGTTGATCGGTCCCAGCGTCTCGTCGAAGCCGCCGAGTTCGTCGTAGACCCGTCGACGGATCGCGCCGCCGGCGAAGTGCCCGGTGCGGGCCGGGCCCAGCTTGCGGAGCTGCCGATAGCGGGCGTGGAGCACCTGGACCTGCTCCACCACGCCGTCATCGATCATCGGCCGCTCCGCGTAGACGCCCCACACGCCGCCGTAGCTCGGGTTCTCGTCGAGGATCCGGACCGCGTTCGCCACCGCCTCAGGGGCGAGCGCGACGTCGGAATCAAGGAAGAACAGCACGTCCCCACGACTGGCCTCGATGCCACGGTTACGGGCCGGGCCGGTCCCCACGTTCGACGGCAGTTCCAGGACGGTGCAGTCGTAGCCGCGCGCGATGCTGGCCGTGCCATCGGTGCTGCCGTCATCCACCACGATCATCTCGATCGAGGGATAGGTCTGCGCCAGCACCGCCTCGATGCACAGTCCGATGGTCTTAGCAGTGTTGAGACAGGGCACAATTACCGAGACCAACGCCGGCTCGGACTTACCCATGGACACCCCCCGCTGTCACGTCCATCGATCTTCGCGATTCAGTATGCCTGTCGGTGCAGTTGAGTACCACCGTCTGCTGGGAAATTTCCGTCACATTATTCATGATCCATACTCGACGGTAGCCCTTACCTGAGCCGTGAACCCGGATCCCGTCCACCAACGCGAATGACACACACGTTTGGTCAAGAACTGGTACCGCCGACCGAACCATACGGTTACCAGCAATGGCGTTCACAAGCGCGCACGTAAACATCCGGTTTCGACACTGTCAAGAGCGCCGTACGTTCCAGCCGACGTTCCGATGGCCATCCCGAACAACGAAATCCCTGGTCAGGCTCGGTTTTTCGGTTTTACCAACCGAAAGGTTGGAAGATGTTCGTCGATGCGACATGCCTCCGTGGAACTTGCTCGTCCGGGGCATGGTCAACCTGGTTCCCACGCTCCGGAACCACAACGGGACCCGGCCGACGGCCGGATCGCGGTTTACCGACAGGAATGCCCGAGCCGTCCGGGTGAAACGGACGAGCCGGGGTGAAATCCATCTTTGTTCGGTCGACTTCGGTAACGCCAACATCTGCGGACCAACTGGTAACGATTTCGCTACGCCTTCGGACCCGTTAAGCGTTAGAAACGGTCGTACCTTGGCGCCACCGGAGACGAACCACCACTTGTGAGAGTAGTCACCCACTCCCCGATCTTGACAAAACTACGCCTCCCCCTCATTACCCAATTCGGTATGCCCGGCCCGTACTCCCGCCAGCACCGGCGCCCGGCCCACGGAGCGCTTCCGGCGCTGGATCTCGGCCAGCAGCAGCGCCACTCCGGCGGTGACCAACTCGCTGACCGTGACCACCAGCCGACTCACCAGGACCACCACTCCGGCCACCGGCAGCGGCAGTGTCACCCCGAGCGCGGCCAGCAGGACCACCTCGCGCACCCCGATCCCCTCGGGGGCGAACACGGCCACCATTCCGGTCACCGCGCCGAGGCCGAACGCTCCGACGCAGAGCAGGAACGAACGGGCCGGCGGGGCACCCATCGTCACCGCGAGCACCCAGAGGTGCAGTCCACCCAGCAGCCAGGCCAGCAGCTGCACGAGCACCGCCCGCCGGACGCCCCGGTCCGAGACACCATCGGCCGGCGCCGGCCGGCGCAGCAGCCGGGCCGCCAGGACCGCCGCCCAGCCGACCAGCCCCGGGCGGACCAGTACGACCACGATCGGCACCGCCGCGAGCACCAGCCAACCGGCCGACGAGCCGAAGACGTCAGGCCCGGCGGCCAACCCGACCGTCGCGCCGGTGAGCATGACCACCACCAGCGCCAGCAGCCACGCGTAGGCCATCCGACCGGCCGACACTCCGGCCGCCTTGCCCATCCGGATGGCCACGACGAGCCCCAGCACCTTGCCCGGGACGAACTTCGTGAACTGGCCGACGAAGAAGATCCGAGTCGCCGTCATCAGGTTCAACCGGTCGCCGAGGCCGGACATCATCTCCCGCCACGACACCATGGTCAGCACCACGGACACGGCGTTGAACAGGAACGCGACTCCGACCAGCAGCGCGAACGAGGCCGGCGACCGGTCCGTGGTCGCCGACCTGAGCACCGACCAGTCCTGACCGCGCAGCGCCAGCCCGACGGCGGCCACGATCACGATCATCAACAGGACCAGCAACGACCGTTGGACGGCGGCCCGCCAGCCGCGCGACCGGGACGACGCCGTGGACACCGTCGACCCGGTATCTCCCTCCGGCCCGTCCGTCATCTCCCGTACCGACACACAGCCTCAACTCTGAGTAGTCGACAGGTTCCTATCTGGTTGTCACGCTACTGCCGGGAGGCTTGTCGATATCTTGATTCGACGCTCAGGAAGGCCGGACCGGGGCGTCGCGGGGCAGCGCTTGGCCTGGCCGGGGCGCATCTGGTGGCGCAGGTCACACCACGCCGGTCGGGTCCTGACCGGCCCGGACGTCTCCGGGTGCGACCGGCTCCCGACCGGTGATCGAGTCCGCCAGCCGGTCCACCGCGGCGACGGCGCCGAAGCTGAACAGGCGCACCAGGTCGGCGTCGGTGGCGTCGACCGGCGCTCGCCAGGCGGCCACATCCGCGTCGGTGATCCCGTGCGGGGCCATCGCCACGAGCAACGCGAGCCTGGCCGCGGGACGATCGAGTTCGGGAAGGCTCGCCAGCCGTCGTTCCCACCGGTCGGCCGGCGGCGAAGTGGTGCCGGCCCAGTCCGCGACCGCCGTCCGCAACAGGTCCCGACCCGCCGCGCTCAACAGCGCACCGCCAGACGCCGCCGCACCGCGCAGGGCGGCGAAGGCGATCCCGACCGGCGTGTCGACGGCCCAGCCGGGAACCGGCCCCAGCGGGATATCCGCCAACAGGCGCAGGCTTTCGCCGGCGGTGAGCCGGCGGCGGGCGGAGCGGGCGTACGCCATCGCACCGACCCGGCGGACGGACTGGGATCGTTGCAGGTTGCCCGGTAACAGCTTCTCGTCGGTGAGGGTCGAGAACATCCGGTTCGTGAAGTGGGTCGCCAGGGCCGTACCCAGGTACTCGGTGGCGAGTTCGGTCGGAAACGGGGGTGTCCGCAACTCCGTGGCCCCCGGGGTGCGGGTGGCACTCGCCCAGGCGACGAGCCTCGCGTGTTCCGGGTCGGCCGGCGGGCGACCGTGCAGCAGGTCCTCAGCGAGTTGATGCTCGCCCAGGGCGTGGATCATGATCGTGTGCGCGTCCACGCAGAACCGGCAACCGTTGGCCCGCGACACGGCGACCGCGACGATTTCCTTGTCCATCCGGGGCGCCTGCCCCACCAACTCTGACTCGCGCAGGACCGCCCAGGCCGCGGCGTGCAGGTCCGGCGCCGCGGTCAACATCATGAAGGCGGCCTGACCGAAGTCGGCGGTCGACTGGGCGTAGACGTCGGCGACCCGGCCGGTGGCCGCCTTCCTTGACACGTGACCAACGTGGCGAACGAACATCTCAACTCCGGTTTCCGGGGCGGGGTCGGTCGTGATGACCATTCAGGGCAGCCACTGGCTCTCACCACGCCGTCGCGGCGGAGAAGGCGCGGCCGAGTCGGACATATCCGAGGGCGTACGGTGCGGCACCGGCGATCTCGATGACCGACGTGATCATCGAATGTGACCCGAGGCCGAACAACGCCACGGTGCCGCCGATCGAATACACCACACCGCCGCAGGCCAGCAGCAGGCCCGTCCAACGCTGTCCGTAGCGGCTCAGCAGGACGGCAAGCAGCACGTATCCGAGCGGGAACAGAACGTTCGCGGTCAGCACGATGACCCCGCCCTCGATGTCGAGGTCGGCGGACGTGTGTACCAGGTCGGGCGCGTACCGGGCGGTCACCGGGTTGTGGCCCCCGTCGAACACGATGAGCCCGAACCACAGCATGGTGCCGACCAGCGCGGTGTACAGCGCCGGCAGTCCACGCGGCGCGAACCTACGCACGCCGAGGGCCAGGACGCCGGCCAGGCAGGTCGCCTGCACCAGCAGGCTGATGGCCTCCATGGTGTGTGTGAAGGCGTACCAGCCGGCGCCGGCCGCGATGCTGTGGCCGTCGCGTGCCGGGTGCAGTATGACGGTGGCCAGGAACAGTGGGCCCCCGACCAGCGCCGTTGCCCGCACCATCCGCCGTACCCGCCGGGTGTTGTCCTCGATATCGCCTTCGCGAAGGGTGCCGGGTGTCATCACCCTGGCGACGCTCTCCGGGGAGCTGTGAAAACTCATCGCTGGCCTCCTCGTCCGCTCGATCAGACCGACCCGGGTGGTGCGGCCGGCACCCAGCCGGGTGCGATCGACCGGCAACCAACTCGAACAACCATGTTCGAGTTCAAGGCTACACTAAGTCAAACATCCATGTTCAAGTTAGTGTGGGTTATCGTGACCGGAACAAACCCGCCGTGTTCCGCCAGGATCCGCGCCAGGCGCCGGGCAACCCGGCCAGCGGTCCGCCCACGGCCACGGGTCTGGTCGGCGGGCTCATGCGACAGAGGAGCAGGCATGCCAGCCACACCGCGCGGCGCCGGTGACCGACCGGGTCCCGCACGGCGTCCGGCGACGCCACCCGCGGAACGGCGAGCGGACGCCCGTCGCAACATCGCGGCGATTCTGGACGCGGCCGTGCTGTGCCTGGTGCGGAACCCCGACGCCAGCGTCGCCGAGATCGCCCAGACCGCCGGCGTGGGTCGGGTCACGCTCTACGGCCATTTCAGCACCCGCGCCGAACTCATCGACTCGGTCCTGACGCGCACCGTCGAGCAGGCGGACGCCGCCCTCGACGCGACCGACACGACCGGTGACCCACGGCAGGCACTGATCCGGCTCGTTGCCGCCTCGTGGCAGATCGTCCACGAGTTCCGGTCCGTGCTCGACGCAGCCCAACGCGAGTTGTCCGCCGAACGGGTCCGCGCCGTCCACGACCGGGTCCTGCTCCGCGTCCGTACCCTCATCGAGCGCGGGCAACGCGCCGGCGTCTTCCGTACCGACCTACCCGGGAACTGGCTCGTCACGACCGCGTTCAGCCTGATGCACGCCGCAGCCGAGGACAACGCCGCCGGCCGGCTCGACGCCGACCTCGCCCCCCGGGTCGTCGCGGCGACGTTGCTCGCCGGCCTCAGCCCGCCCGGCACCGCCGTTCCCACCGTTGACGTGGCGCCCGAGAGCGTCGGGCGATCCGGCGCGGGCGTCGAATCCGGCGCGGTTGGTTGACCCGGTACGCCCAGAACGTCCCCGACGGGTGAGCCGGTCGGGACGCCCGGAGACCCGGGTACGTCAGGCGATCGGGTGCCGCCAGACCTCGATGTCGGTGTTCCGGCAGACGCCGGTCCAGGAGACGTAGCTCCAGGACTTGTCGTCCTGCATGCAACCGACCGTCCAGTCGAGCTGGTGGAACCGTCCGTCGCTGGTGTATCCCCAGTGCTCGCCCCACCTGTCGGCGCAGGTGGCGATGAAGACCGCGTTCGTGTTGCTGGTAATGGCGCAGTAGTCGGTACCGGTGTTCCGGATCAGGTGATCGGTCTCCGAGTACGTCCACTGCTGGGTCTTCGAGCCGGTACACGTCGCCGTGACGACGAACGTGGTGCCCTGACCGACCGACCCCGACCAGTCGAGACACAGCCCGGTCCCCGCGTTGCGGTACACCCCCAGCAGGTCATTGGCGGTGCCGGCCTGAGCCGGAGCTGCCGAGGTGAGTCCGACGACGACGGCCGTGATACCGGCCACCAGCAGCGAAGCGATTTTCCGGGGTGATGACATGCTGCCGCCTCCACTTGTCCAGGTCTGGCATCAGGATCCCCTCTCCAAATCGAAGATGGTGAACCTGCTTGCCTCCCACAATGGGCGACGAATCTCAGCGGACTTTTAGAGGGCGCCTGTTTCAGGCAGTTCGCGTGCTTCGGGTTCTCGGACAGGCTGGGAGGGCTACCCGGGGGCGGCGGTGCTGTCGCGGACGATGAGTTCGGTGGCGAGTTCGACCCGGCGGGTCTCGATCTCCTCACCCCGCGCCAGCCGCAGGACGGTACGGGCGGCCAGCAGGCCCATGTCGGCGAGGGGCTGCCGGACGGTGGTCAGTGGCGGCGAGGCCCAGCGGCTCTCTGGCAGGTCGTCGAAGCCGACGACGGAGATGTCGTCGGGTACGCGCAGGTTGCGTTGCCGCACCGCCTCGTAGACGCCGAACGCCATCTGGTCGCTGGAGGCGAAGATGGCGGTCGGTGGCCGATCGAGACTCAGCAGCGCCTCGGTTCCGGCGTACCCGGACGAGTGATAGAAGTCGCCCTGCTGGATCAGGTCGGGGTCGAGGTCCAGACCCGCGGCGGCCAGGGCCGCGCCGTAGCCGTCGAGCCGGGCGCGACTGCACAGCAGCCGCTTGGGCCCGGCGATGAGACCGATCCTGCGGTGTCCGAGGGACAGCAGGTGCTCGGTCGCACTGAGCCCGCCGGCCCAGTTGGTGGCGCCGATGGTCGGTACGTCGATGGCCGGACCGCCGGTCGGGTCGATGGCCGCCAGGGGGATGTCGAGCCGCTGCAACTCGGCGTGCAGCGTCAGTGGGACGTCGGAGGTCACGAAGATCACGCCGTCGGTCGCCCGGTTGTGCAGGTTCTCCAGCCACTGCCGGATCGAGGCGGACTGGCCGTGGATCGCCGAGACCACGGTGCCGATCCCGGTGGCGTGCGCCACCCCCTCGACACCCCGGATGATCTCGACGGCCCAGGGGCTGTCCAGGTCGTTGAAGACGAGGTCGATGAGGCTCGCCGACGTCCGGTTACGGGTCAACCGCCGCTGGTAGCCGTGCTCACGCAGCAGCACCTCCACCCGCTCGCGGGTGTGCGGCGCGACGTCGGAACGACCGTTGAGCACCCGCGACACGGTCGGCACCGAGACGCCGGCCTGCTGCGCGATCGCGCTGATCGTGACCCTGCGGTGATCGTCGACTTTCACGAGCGTCCCTCCACCGCCGGCACGGTTCCCTCTGGGAAGTTCGGATGGCGGCGGCCGGGTCGCCCACTCCGGTACATCGCATTTTGCCCCGGCCGGACGGCTCGCGGCAGGCCGGACCGCATGCCGTAGGCAGAAAGTACCGGAAGTTTTCGAAATTTCCCGCTGGGTCGGGACGTCCGCGGGCCCGCGATCGGCGTCCCCTGGCGGGGCGCCCGGAGGGTTTTCGGAGACCGCTACCCCGGCAATGATCGATGGCGTCGCCCGGACGCGCATGGCGGGGTTCGGGTTCGGTCTGGTCCCGATGCGCAGGCCGTGGGGGGGGGGGGGGGGGGGGGCGCCGCAGAAGGAAAGAACTGCGAGCCCCCCGGCCAAGAGACGGGACACGGAGAGGGAAGGAACACCGGCCCCGGCAGCAACAACGAACAAAGA